>JAMPAE010000168.1 GCA_023667385.1 Ruminococcus sp. | reverse complement strand
AGCCCATTGCCCATGATGAAGCAAACATCATCACTGCCATGAGAATAACATAAATCCAGCTCTTTTCAAGGTTGCCGCCTGAAATCTTGTAAACAACAAAAATCAATGCATACGGAAGAGCGCCGCCGAGTGAATAGAAGTTGTAAAGAGTCTTTTTGCCGAATTTCGGAACAAGGGACGGTGTAACAGCAGTACCAATGATAAGACCGCCGAGAATGCCGATACCCATAAGCAGAAGCTTAATTATCTTTCCAAATTGAAGCTGTCCGTCAACAATGATGTTTGCAACGTTGTTGTCAAGGAAATAGTACATAACAAGCGTAAGACCTACAATTGAAAGAAGCTGAATCGGGCTTCTCAAAACACCGGAAATAAGAATCTTTCTGAACGGTACGTTGCGATACATTGTCTGGAAATTTTCTTTGAGTGTATAGTTCTTTTCAGACTGCTTAACTCTTTCTTTAACAGAAAGGCCTGCAAACTGGAACAAAATTGTTGCAAAAACAGTGAGAACAACTGCAACAATTACATATGAGCGCTTATCTGCGTGGATAATATCCATGCCTTGGCTTTGGAAAGCCGGAGAAAGTGCTTTACCCGCAAAGGTGATAAGCATACCGATTGCGCCGACATTTGCAACAATACGGGCAAGAGAAAGAGCTTTTGATCTGTCTTTTTCGCTGTCTGTCATAAGTGAGGTAACACCCCAAAGCGGAATATCACCGATTGTATATGACATACCCCAAAGGATATAGGCAACAGCAGCCCAGCCGATGATAAGTACGTGTGCAAGGGTTGAACTGTAATCAGTGTAAACACCGTTGCAGAAAGTCAAAATCGTGATGATTCCAACAGGCACGGGAATGAACATGAGATAGGGTTTGCATTTGCCCCATTTGGTTCTTGTTTTGTCAACAATTGAGCCCATCATCGGGTCGTTAACTGCATCCCAAACTCTTGCAATGAAGAAAATTGCAGAAATTGCCATTGCCGGCATGAAGATGATTGACTGCCAGAAATACTGAAGTCCTCCGGAAATGATGTTGTAAATGATGTTCTGACCGGCAAGACCAACCAGAAAGCCGGCCAGTTCTTTACCTGTGTAGGTGTTATGACGAACCGCACCGACCGCTTTTTCGGATTTTTTGCTCATTTTGTTATCTCCTTAATCATAAAATATGGTGCGGGTAACAGGGGTCGAACCTGCACACCTTGCGGCACAAGATCCTAAATCTTGCGTGTCTGCCAATTCCACCATACCCGCACAAAACTTAACCTGCATCGAATCAGATTACCTACTAATTATAACAAAAAATGCGTCAAAGTCAAGGGCAAAATTAGCATTTTTACCCAAGAAGTGCATTCATTTGAAATTGCCGGCAATCAAAGCTTTAATGTGCGCAGATATTTCTTTTGCTCATCGGTTATTCTTCGGCTTTCAATTGCCTTTTGAATTGCCTTGTTGTGCGTCCATTTTTCAAGCCTTTTTTCCTCGATAAAGGGGATAATGCTGTCATATTGCTTTGCGAGTGCTGTTGCGAAATACCATGCAATCATCATTTTCACGTAATATTCTTCACTTCCGACAGCGGCAGCCATCTTGGCATATTCAACCTTAAACGCATCGTCAAGATAAAACGTCATGAGCATTTCAATTGCAAATCTGATTGTGTATGTATCATCCGCAGCAATCCACTTTTTGATTTTCTCAAGCAGCTTATCTTTGTTTTTACCGAAAACTTTTGGGCGCATCATGTCGCACGTTGCCCAATTGTCAACATAAGGCAAAAACTTTTCAACTGCTTCGGCTGCGGTGTCATAGTCTTTGATATGTTCCAGCAAAAAGCCGTGCAGATTGTTTTCTTCATAATATTTATGCGGAAGTGCGCTCAAAAACTCTTCTGCCTGCGGATGTTTTGCAAAATCCTTTGCAAAAGCTCTGAGCTGCGGCGTTCTGACGCCGATTACCGCATTCGGGTCAATGTTCGGAATCAGTTTGCTTTGAAAAGCCTTGTATTTTTCATCCTGCATGGAAAAAAGCTTTTCCTGCACATAGCGCTCAATTTCTTTCATTACAACCACCCTTTCTATAAAATGTAACGAACAAATGTACTGCCATTATACATGAAATGCGTATATATGTCAATAAAAGGATTCAGGCGCCCATTTTCATGAGCGCCCGAGTGGAAAGAATAATATATGAAGAAGAAAATCAAGCTGATTTGATTTGTTTTTATCATAAAGTCGATACATTAATATTAATTTAAGCAAATTTAAAATCAAAGTAAATTAATCAAAAATTGTAATTTATTAAAGTGTGATATTCATTTTTTATTTTCTGTTTATGGACACTTTCGTGTGAAGTGTGCTAATATTAACAAAAGAATTTAATCGGAGAGAATTTATGATAAAAGCTAAACTCAAAAATCGAAAACAATTCCGTGACATGACAATCGGAAACAAGCTCAGATTCATCAGCGGCTGCATTTTGTTTATACCGTTGATTTTCGCCATAGTCTGCGTTGCAATCCTTTACATAATTTTTGTCATGGGAGATATTAACGTCATCAGAGGCTATTTTGAAGCGGTTGACAACACCCAGCTTGCCTATGAAGCCTGTGTATACATGGACAAGGAATATAGAAAGCAGCTTGAAACAACCGGCGACGAAAACATACTTGACATTTATCCTGAAAACTATGAATCCAGCGGTATGCTTCATGCATTTGTTACTAAAAACGGAAAAACAATTTACGAAACCACTTCCGAGGAATATGAAATTCCTGATAACTATGATGAGATTCTCAGCTCGGTTGAAAATGTCAGCGATAATGTGTTCACTATCAGCGGAAAGAACATAATTTTCAAATCCGTCATTGAAAGCAACGGCAACATATATGAAGTTGTTGCAACAGGAGAAACACGAAAAGTCAGCCTTTATGACAGAAATGCAAAGCTGGTTTTGCAGTGGTTCACAACAAACGTGTTTTTCATTGCTGTTGTTGTGATTTTGATATACTTCCTCACGAAGTTCCTTCACCGCACGGTTTTCAAGCGTATCGAATACAGCCTTGATATGCTTTCAAACGGCGTTAAAAAAATCAGAAGCGGTGATTTGGATTTTCGCATTGACTATGACAAAAGTGACGAGTTCAAGCCGATTTGTGATTCGTTCAACCTCATGGCGGAGTACCTCAAGCAATCGGTTGAAACAACTCAGCGGCAGGAGCAAAATCAAAAAGAAGTGCTGATGAGCATTTCGCATGACATTTTCTCTCCACTGACTTCAATCAAGGCTTATGTTGAAGGCATTCAAAACGGAATCGCTTCAACGCCCGAAGCACAGAAAAAATACCTTGACGTCATCAAGGCAAAGGCTGAGCAAATTGAAAAAATGGTTTCCGATCTGTTGTTCTTCTCACGGCTTGAATATGAGCAAAATGCAAGCAACAACGAGGCAATCAACCTCAAAGGATATATTGAGGAATACGTTGCGTCAGTCGACAATGACTATGCAGTCAAAAATGTTCAGCTTTCCGTTTCAAGGTGCGATGACGCAATGATCCACGGGGACAAAATGCTGTTGGAAAGGATGTTCACAAACATCATCGATAACAGCGCAAAATATTCCAACAAGCCTGTTTGCCACGTTGACATTTCGCTCACATCCGGCGATGAAAGCTGCACACTTGAAATCAGCGATGACGGCCCCGGCGTTGCAGAAGCAAACATTGAGCACATCTTTGAAATTTTCTATCGAAGCGATTCAGCTCGCCAGCAAACAAAGCAGGGCAGCGGAATTGGGCTTTCAACAGTCAGCAACATTGTGCACAAATCAATGCACGGAAAAATTCATGCAGAAAACATTTCCAGCGGCGGGCTCAAACTTGTGATAGACTTGCCGCTTGTTAAAGAATAAAACTGAAAGGATGATATAATTATGGAAAGAATTCTTATCATTGAGGATGACAATGACATTGCTTCAATTGAGCGTGACTTTTTGCTTGCCAACGGCTATGAAGTCGACATTTCACTTGATGGTTTTGAGGGCATGAAAATGGGACTCAGCGGAAAATATGACTTGATTTTGCTTGACATCATGCTGCCGGGCATCACAGGGTTTGACATTTGTCGCAAGCTTCGTGAAAGCCTTGACATACCGATTCTTATGGTCACAGCAAAACTTGATGACGTTGACAAAATCAGGGGGCTCGGTCTCGGTGCAGATGATTACATCGAAAAGCCGTTTTCACCAAGCGTGCTTGTTGCAAGGGTAAAATCCAACC
>JAMPAE010000167.1 GCA_023667385.1 Ruminococcus sp. | reverse complement strand
GGAGATGTGATTTTTTTGTTGGGCGGCAATCACAGGCGACCGATGGTCGCCCCTACGTTGCAGGCACCGTCCCGCCCGCAATACGCAAAAAACATTCCTCATTACAACAATTTTCCGCCGAAAATCCAAAACTTAATTAAAAGCACTTGAAACTTTTTGACGGAATTGGCATAATAGTTATGTAATATCTGTAAAGGAGATTTTGGCATGAAGCAGGAAATAATCAACGAAATCACGGCTCTTTCCGATTCACAGCGTGAGCTTATCATCAACAAGCACAAACAAAACGGCGTTATCATCCCGATTGAAAGCGGTATTTTCATTGGCGAAGACGTTGAAATTGAAGCGGGCGCTGTCATTCTTTCAGGCTCTGTGCTCACGGGCAAAACAAGCGTCGGCGCAGGTGCTCACATCGGGCCAAACACGTGGCTTTATAACACGCAGGTCGGCGCAGGTGCATCGCTCAACAACGTGCAGTCCTTTGATTCAACGGTGCTTGACAATGCAGACATCGGACCCTTTGTTCACATCAGACCGGGCAGTACCGTTGGCAAAAGCGTTCACCTCGGCAACTTTGTTGAAGTCAAAAACTCCAGCATTGACGAGGGTACAAAGGTTTCGCACCTGACCTATGTCGGCGACAGTGACGTTGGCAAGGGCGTCAATTTCGGCTGCGGCTGCGTCACGGTAAACTACACCGGCAAGCAGAAATTCCGCACAACAATCGGCGATCACTCTTTCATCGGCTGCAACACAAATCTGATTGCGCCCGTCAAAATCGGCAATTACGGCTACACAGCGGCAGGTTCAACCATCACCGATGATGTGCCCGAAAATGCGCTTGCAATTGCACGTGCAAAGCAGGTCAACAAAGAAGATTGGGTAATCAGAAAGAAGCCCTATAAAGGCATGGAATAACAAAACAGGAAGGCTCAAAACATGATTTTCAAGAAAAATACCTCAGGCACAAACTCAACATATGACTATCTTATTGTCGGCTTGGGCAATCCCGGCAAAAAATATGAATTTACACGCCACAACGCAGGCTTTTTGTTCATCGACCTGTTTGCCGAAAAAAACGGCTTCAAAATTGACAGGCTGAAGTTCAAATCCCTCATGGCGGATGCAAGAATCGGCGGTCACCGCTGCCTTTTCCTCAAACCGCAGACTTTCATGAATCTCAGCGGTGAAGCAGTGCGTGACGCTGCTGAGTTTTACAAAATTCCGCCCGAAAACATCATTGTCATTTTTGATGACATCAGCCTTGAACCCGGCAAAATGCGCATACGCAGAAAAGGCTCTGCCGGCGGACACAACGGCATCAAAAACATCATCTGTCACATGAACAGTGAAAACTTCCCACGCATAAAAATCGGCGTCGGTGCAAAACCGCACCCTGATTTTGACCTTGCCGATTGGGTCACAAGCCCGTTTAGCAAAACCGAGCTCAAAGAGCTTCGCTCAGCCTGCGACAATGCCTGCGATGCCCTTGAGCTGATGCTTGACGGCAAAATCGACGAAGCCATGGGCAAGTTTAATTCGTGAAACAGCCTGACGGAAAAGCAGAAACAGCTATGAACTCGTTAACGAACGAAATCATAGCTGTTTTCACTATAATGAAATATAAATATCCCTGTAACCTTTTAGCGATGACACAATGATGACACAGCAACATTTTGTTGGCGAATTAGCATAAAAACAAGGACTTCCGAAAACAATCGGAAGTCCTTAAATTATCAGTGTTTATGCCTTATTTCGCACTTTCAGCAACTGCAACTGCGCAAGCAACTGTTGCGCCAACCATCGGGTTGTTGCCCATGCCGGTAAGTCCCATCATTTCAGTATTCAATCTTGTAACCAAGATTGAATACTTTTAAGATAAGGCTCAGCACATATCTTTTACACGAATCATGCACACGTTATTTTGTTTTTACAATAAGTTTTACTTTTCTTTCTCCGTCATGCCGACTAACTTATAAAAGCTCGTTCTTTTAGTGTTAGTCAGTTCCATGGCGATTTTTGCTGTTATGTTGCCCGCTTTCCAAGAGGGTATGCTAACTTTTTCGTTCGTAAATGTCAACGCTTTTACGAATATGTTTGTAAATTCATTTTACACTTTTGCAAACGAATTGATCATACTATTTTTCAATGTTTCTAAAGGTGTACTTTTACGAACACTTCAAAAGTTAAGAGAAAAGCGGGGAGCGCGCCCCGCCTTATTCTTTTACTTTGTCTTTGAGTATTTTAAAGTTAAAGTTTTGTTGTAAGCACTATGTTTTGATGAATATATAATTTGGTTGTTTTTGAAGCTAACGCTGCAATCAATTGTATAATTATTGTAACGCTTATAACTATAGCTGCTGTAATAATAATCGTTATAAGAATCCTTAATCGTCATATTTTTAACATTACGGTCAAAATCAAGTACTTCATATGATTCTTTGTACATATTCTTATCTTTGTTATAATACGGTGCATATTTGATAATTGAATTTGAGCCATCTTTGTCGGTACATTTCCAACATACACCACTATTATAATTATAGTAAAAGTCTGATATGATTATATCACCTTTTAATTTACCCTTTGTTACGCACTTAAAAGTTCCGCAGTATGGCTTGTATTTATTATAAGTATTATATAAATCCTTAGCCATTGCGTTTTTCTCAGCCAATTTCTTTATTTCAGTGTCAGATGTATTCATAAAAGACTTTGACACACCTTTTACAAAATTTGCAAAAACCGACATATCAGCACAATCTTTATAGTCACCAAGCGTATTAGCTATATCTAAATACGAATCAAAGTATGCCCCTGCAAAATATATAATAGCTTTTTGGTACTTGGTTTCTTTTACTTGTTCTGCACTGTCTTTAAAACCTCCAAGAGCTTCTAAATTCTCAATAGCTTGATCAAACGGTTTTAATATGTCATCTATGTCGTAAATATTATCCAGTTCTTCTTCAGAATAAATGCTTTCTATTTGTTTATCGTAACTATCCAGCCACTTATCCAAATCAGCGGTTGTCCATTTACTAAACTCAACCGATTCACCAAATTTAATTGGTTCAACTAAAGCTAAAGCCTCTTTATAAACATTACTCTTGCTCACATAATTTGAAATCAAGCTACCTGCCACAATCAAAACAACAACAATCGGTATAACAATCGCGCAAATCTTTTTGATTTTTTTCGCCTTTGCTTTTGCCGCCGCTTCCGCTTCTTGTGCTTTTAGCTTTTCTTCTGCCAATCTGATTGATTTCTTTTCTTCGAGCGATTCAAGATTGACATTCTTTAAATCCTCATAACTGCAATTACATCTGTGACAATTTGCTTCTGAATTTCTGTTTACAGCACCGCAAGAGCAATGCCATAAATCCATATCATCAGCAACTTCATATTTACAATTTGAGCCATATTCAATTCTGTATTGCTTTAAAAGTTCTCTGTCATTGTTAAGAACATTTTCAAGATTTACTTGTTTTGATAATGACTTCCATTCATTTCCACCATCATTCCAAATGCTGTTGTCAGAAAAAATCACTTCTGAAACTGTTACATCAAAAGCACGAGTTGACGCATTTGAAAGTGCTATCGGCGTTTTCTGTCCGAACTCACCATCTCTTTGAACATTCAAATCAAGATATTCATGTTCGATTGCTTCATCTATCGGATTTCCAACAGTATCAAAAGGCGCAATCCTGATTTTTGCCGCCTTGATTGCACTGCTTGAAATGTTCTTGATTTTAATTTGTGCCAACACTTTGCCTGTCTGATTGTCTTTGAGCAATGCTCCTGCTGAAACAACAACAGGAGCGCCCTCAGCATAAAGATTTTCAGGCAAAGTGAAAAGTTTTGTATATCTTTCACTCATGACCTTTCATCTCCTTAAAGTTCGGGAAGTTCATCAACATCAACAGATTTTGCTACTGTGTTAGCACGATCGGGCATTGCAATGATTAGTAAATGTCCGATCGGAGGAATGAAATAACCTAATCTTAGATAAATGGTATCTTTATATCCCTTATCAACTGCAATGAAATAGAAAAAGCCTGCGATAATATAGTCAAAAAATGCGACCAATGCTAAAATAAGTCCAGCAAATAGGAAATATAAATCTGTACCAACTAATATTATTCCGATAATACCAATAACCAACCAAATAACTATGCTGGTCATTACACTTTTATAAAAGCTTTTATCTGCTTCCTTTAACTTTTTTAACATAAAAAAACCTCCTATCCCCTGACAACCTCTTTAAAGGTATGTGCCACAATTTGGGGCGTTCTTTTCATTTTA
>JAMPAE010000166.1 GCA_023667385.1 Ruminococcus sp. | reverse complement strand
TGGTAATTTCAGAGGTGAAAGTGATGGATGAAATCAGGCTTCGCACGCTTGAGCTTGAGCGCAGAACAATTTCAAAATACGGTATGCTGTGCGAAAACACAAAGGGCAGACGTATTGCAGAGCCTGAATGCAAAATCCGCACGGCATTTCAGCGTGACCGTGACCGAATCATTCATTGCAATGCGTTTCGCCGCCTTAAACATAAAACGCAGGTTTTCCTTTCACCCAACAGCGATCATTACCGCACAAGATTGACGCATACGCTTGAGGTTTCGCAAATTGCAAGGACAATTTCTGCCGCATTGATGCTCAACGAAAACCTCACCGAAGCAATTGCACTTGCCCATGATCTCGGTCACACGCCGTTTGGTCATGCAGGTGAGCGTGCGCTCAATGAGATTCATCCCGATGGATTCAAGCACTATGAGCAGAGCCTGCGTGTTGTTGATGTGATTGAAAATGACGGCAAGGGTCTGAACCTTACCTATGAAGTGCGTGACGGAATTTTATGTCACACCAGAGGCAAAGAAGCCGACACCCTTGAGGGCAGAATCGTCAAACTTGCCGACAGAATCGCCTATATTAACCACGACATTGACGATGCCGTTCGTGGCGGAATCATAACGGATCAAACGCTTCCGATTGAAGTGAGAAAAGTGCTTGGCGAAACAAAAAGTGAGCGTATCGACACGCTTGTAACCTCCGCTGTCAGGAATACCGACAGTGAGATACACCTTGACAATGACATTCAGGCGGCATTTGACATCCTTCATGAGTTTATGTTTGACAGAGTCTATACCAACCCAATCTGCAAAGGTGAGGAAGGTAAGGCACAGTCGATGATTAAAAGCCTTTATGAATTTTTCGCCACCCATCCGGATGAGCTTCCGAACGAATATATCAGTATTGCGTGGAAAGAGGGCGCTGAAAGGGCAGCTTGTGATTACATTGCAGGCATGACAGATGGCTTTGCGCTGAAAACATTCTCTGATTTATTCATGCCGAGCGGCTGGAGTAAGTTTTAGGCTTGTGCTGTATATCTGCACATCAATTTTTGATGTGTCATCGCCTTTTTATTCATAGAAACACTTATTATACTAATTACGATTTTAACAGAAACGGTGGTGATTTTATGGCAAGATTCAGCGATGATTTTTTGGCAGAGCTTCGTATGCGCTGCGACATTGAGCAAGTCATCTCAACCTATGTTCCGCTCAAGCGGCGGGGCAAAAATCTTGTCGGACTCTGTCCGTTCCATAATGAAAAAACGCCGTCGTTCACTGTTTATCCCGAAACGCAAAGCTATTATTGCTTCGGCTGCGGCGCAGGCGGCGAGGTGATCAATTTCATCAGGCGCATTGAAAACCTTGACTATATCGAAGCGGTTCGCTTTTTATGCGATAAAGCAGGAATGACAATGCCAAGTGACGGTTATGATAACAGCATGGCGGAAAAACGCAGAAGAATGTATGAAATCAACCGTGACGCTGCAAGGTTTTTTCACGATTACCTTTTTTCCGAGCAGGGTAAAGTCGGCTTGGATTATTATAAATCCCGTGGCTACAGCAAAAAAACGCTTGTACGCTTCGGCATGGGCTATGCTCCCGACAGTTGGGATGCACTTTTGAAGCACATGAGAGGCAAGGGATATTCATATGAAGAACTATATGAAGCCAACCTTGCCAACAAAAGCACAAAAAACAACCGTGTGCGTTATTATGACAGCTTCCGTAACAGGGTTATGGTGCCGATTATTGACGCAAGAGGAAACGTTGTTGCTTTCGGCGGCAGAGTCCTTGATGACAGCAAGCCGAAATATATCAACACCTCAGACACGCTTGTATATAAAAAGAGCCTTGGCGTTTTCGGGCTGAACTTTGCCAAAAACTCCAAAGAAAAAAGCTTGATTGTTGTTGAGGGCTATATGGATGCCATCTCGCTTCATCAGGCGGGTTTCGATAACGCCATTGCCTGCCTCGGAACGGCGCTGACAGGTGAAATGGCGCACCTGCTTGCCCGTTATACCGATGAGATTGTCCTTTCTTATGACGCAGACGAAGCAGGGCAAAAAGCGACTGAGCGTGCCATCGGTATTTTCACATCAATCGGCATGAAACTGCGTGTTGTTCGGTTAACAGGCGGAAAGGACCCGGACGAAATTCTCAAGAAGTTCGGTCCTGAACGCTATAGAAGCCTGATTGAGGGCGCATCAAATGACATTGAGTTTGCGCTTTTGAAAGAAAGGCAGAATTTTGACCTTGAATCGTCCGACGGCAAGCTGAAATATCTGACCAAAGCTGCGGAAATCCTTGCAGGCACGCACAATCTCATTGCGCAGGATATTTATGCTTCTCGGCTTGCTCAGGAGCTTGAGGTTGAAAAGCAAACAATCATGACAAGGATAAGTCAAATCAAACGCCGTCAGCAAAACAGCAAGCAACGGGAAAGCTTTCAGAAAATTCAGCAAGGCTCAATGACAAAAGTCAGCCGTGAAACCATTCAGTCCGGTTCAAATCTCCGTTCAATCAGGGCGCAGGAAAGAATCATTTCGCTTTTGATGAAAAACCCCGATTTTCTTCCGCTGACCGATGGCGAAATCAGCAAGGATGATTTCACCGTTGCAGTCAATCAAAAGCTGTTTGACCTGATTGCAGGAAAAATCAAAAGCGGTGCAAGCCTTGATTTAAGCTGCTTTGCGGATGCGCTTGATGATGAAGAAATGAGCACGCTTGTCAAAATGTTCAGAACAGGCGACGAGCTTGCAGACACAAAAAAAGAGTTCAGCGATTGCATAAAAGTGATTGTTGATGAAAAAAACAAAATTAATGAAAAAAATCTGTCTGTGTCGCAGATGAGCGATGAAGATTTTATAAAGCTTTTTCAAAAGAAATGAGAAAAGGCAATAATTGCGGAAAGGCAAGGAAGTATTTTTATGGAAAGTACAGAAAAGAAATCAATGATTAAAGCCCTTATTGACAAGGGTATTGCAAGCGGTAAGGTTGATTCAACCGACATCGACGCTTTGACAGTTGAAGCTGACCTTGAGGTTGATGAAATCGAAAAGCTTTACACATCACTTGAAGCTCACAACATTGAAGTTGTTGAATCGCTTGACGGAAGTATGTTCGACAGCATTTCAATGGACATCGACATTCCAAAGGGCTTTGAGGCAGCACCTGTTGCAACAGATGTGAAAAGTGCTGTGATTGATGATCCTGTCAAGGTATATCTCAAAGACATCGGACGTGTTCCGCTTTTGACTCCAGAAGAGGAAATTGAGCTTGCAATCCGCATTGCAGATAATGACCAGGAAGCAAAGGACAGGCTCACAAAAGCAAACCTGCGCCTTGTTGTCAGCATTGCAAAAAGATATGTCGGCAGAGGCATGATGTTCCTTGATTTGATTCAGGAGGGTAACCTCGGTCTTATCAAAGCTGTTGACAAGTTCGATTACACAAAGGGCTTCAAGTTTTCAACCTATGCTACATGGTGGATCAGGCAGGCAATCACAAGGGCAATTGCCGATCAGGGCAGAACAATTCGTATCCCGGTTCACATGGTGGAAACCATCAACAAGGTTAAAAAGACAAGCAATATGCTTCTTCATCGTGACGGAAAAGATCCGTCACCTGAAAGCATTGCAGATGAGCTTGGAATGTCGCCTGAAAAGGTGCGTGAAATTTTGCGCATTTCGCAGGAGCCTGTTTCGCTTGAAACTCCGATTGGCGAAGAAGAAGACAGTCACCTTGGCGATTTCATTCCCGATGAAGATGCACTTTCACCGGCCGATGCCGCCGCAATGACTTTCCTCAAAACAAAGGTAAACGATGTTCTTGAAACGCTCACACCAAGAGAGGCTGAGGTTCTCAGGCTTCGTTTTGGTCTCAGGGACGGCACACAGCAAACACTCGAAGAAGTCGGAAATGCATTCGGCGTCACAAGAGAGCGTATCCGCCAGATTGAAGCAAAGGCACTGCGAAAGCTTCGCCATCCGAGCAGAAGCAAGCACCTGAAAGATTTATAATATTAATTATGCGGGCGAGATTTATGTTAAGGTAAATCGTTGCCCGCATATTCAATTTTTTAAGATTTTCTTACATTTTTATTTAATACTTGATTAATAATGTTTATAGTGTTATAGTTATAATAGTTTCACAAATAAGAATCATTATGTTTCACAGCGTAAAGGAGCAATAACCATGAAAAAGAAAACATTTTTAACATCGGCATTGTCAGTTTTGATAGCGTTTGTTTTGATGTTCACACCGCTGAGTGTCGGAGCTGTTAAGGCAGAAGCTGCAAGCGCAAAAACACAGGTATCATCTGCACTCAAAATCAAAAAGCCTGCAAAGGTTACTTCTCTCAGCTA
>JAMPAE010000165.1 GCA_023667385.1 Ruminococcus sp. | reverse complement strand
ATGCATAATTAATCTAATCTTTATATCAACAACAACCGACAAATGCTGCCGTTTTGCATTAAAAAGCAGGCATACCGCTGAATTGGTATGCCTGTTCAGACTGTCGATAGGCACCTATGAACGGAATTGATTCTGCCGGTGTGCGGCTTCGGAGCAAAAAACGTCAGCCTGTATCTTTCTCGACAATCTAAATTTCTTTACGCTTTTTTGATTGCTTTCAAAAGTGTGCTGAGTTTCGGTGCCGTTCCGTAAAGAAGAACGCCTACACGATAGATTTTTGCCGAAACATAGCCTATTCCGATAACCGATGCAATCAAAATTGCAATTGAGATTACGATTTCATAAAAAGGTACTGTACTCATTGCGATGCGGGTAAACATTGCCATTGGCGAAGTGAACGGAATGAATGAGCATACTTTCATAAGCGTGTTATCAATGTTTCCGCCGGACATAGAGAATACTACAACAAAGAAAGCAATAATAAACATAAATGTGACGGGCATAACAGAGGTGTTGATGTCTTCAAGTTTTGATACTGTTGAGCCGATTGCGCCGTAAAGAAATGCATAAATGAAAAATCCAAGCACAAAGAAAACCAGCATATAAACAAGCAACTGTGCAGGCATATCAAAAATTGACATGACAATTTGATTATCTGTCCAGTCAGATTTGTTAATGTTGAAGCCTATGAATGCTGCACCGAAAACTGCAATTAGCTGAATCAATCCGGCAGTACATGAAGCAAACACTTTGCCGAACATCATGCTGACAGGGTTGGCACTTGTGATAAGCAGCTCCATTGCCCGTGAGCTTTTTTCTGTTGCAACATTCGTTGCAACCATCTGACCGTAAAGAAGTATAACCATATATAAAGCAAAAATCATGATGTAAGTATAAAAGAAATTCTGCATCTGATCAACACCGAGGTTCAACGTTTCATGTTCGATTGCCGTTGTCAATATTTGCTGTGTCTTATCAGGCGATATGCCGCTGCTTATAAAATTATCCATATAAAATATGTTTTGCATGATTTCATCGGCAATCACCGTGTTACTGTCATACATTGAAAGATTGTTAACACAATAAGTATACGAGGCGGTTGAATTGATGATAAAAGCACATTCGGCCTTTTCATCTGTCACCTGCTTTTTGATTGAATCAAGGCTTTCGTCGGTCACCTTAACTGCATACTCATTTTTAAATGCGGCTGTGAATGACTGCTCTATAGCATCAGCGTTTTTTTCAAGGCTGCCGCCGATGAGCATAACCGGAAGTTCACTTTCTGCAACGTCATCAGTGCCGCTGGTGCTTCCCATGATTTTCGGGAAGAACATTGTGATCATAAGTGCGGCAACCATAAAGACGGTTATCCCCATGAAAACCTTATTTATCAAATAGTTTTTCAGCTCGAACTTAAAAATTTTACCAAATTGTTTCATTGCTGCGCCTCCTCATTCATTATTTCCTGCATATTCAACAAAAATGTCATTAAGTGACGGCTCAAAGACTCTGACTTCGTCAATGTCATATTTATCGGTAAGCTGCTTCATTACTTGTTGCTTTTGTTCCGGATTATCAAGAGTTATGATTAATTCACCGCTTTCCTGCTGTTCACATTGGCTGCCGAAATTTGCAAGAATGTCTGCATTATTTTGTGAGCGCACAACCAGACGGTTACGAGGATAGTTACGCTTGATTTCGTTCAAATCACCCGAAACTGCAATTTTGCCGCTGTTTAAAATTGCGATGCTATTGCAAAATTCTTCTATGTAGTTCATCTGATGGCTTGAAAAAAGAACAATTTTGCCCTTTGCAATCTCCTCTTTAACAACGTCTTTCAAAAGCATTGCGTTGACAGGGTCAAGACCTGAAAAAGGTTCATCAAGTATGATAATCTGCGGATCATGTGCAAGAGTTGTTATAAGCTGAATCTTTTGCTGATTGCCTTTTGAAAGTGTATCCAGCCGTTTGTTTCTGTGCTCAGTCATGCCTAACCTTTCAAGCCAATAATCAACGGCTTTCACGGCATCGGAACGCTTCATCCCTTTAAGCTGAGCAAAATAAACAAGCTGATCTATAATTTTCTTTTTCGGATAAAGCCCACGTTCTTCCGGAAGATAACCGAACTGTACTTTATCATAATCAATCGGCTTTCCGTTAAACAAAATTTCTCCGCTGTTTTGAGGGAAAACATTCATAAGAATACGGATTGAGGTTGTTTTTCCTGCACCGTTTCTTCCAAGCAAACCAAAGGCCTTTCCGCCCTCAGCAATGATTGAAACACCTTTAAGAACTTGTTTTTCACCAAAGCTTTTTTCGATGTTATTCATTTCTAAGATCATAGCAATCTTTCCTTTCTTTAGAAACTATGAAAAAAGTGCGCAGCCAAAGCTACGCACTGAAAAACGCAGCCTGACCACTGTTGCCACACAGTCCTACTCAAAACAGGATATAACAATCAATAGCATACGTTTTTTCACTAAAAGTATGCCTGCTTTGAGTAATATTAAACTGATGTGGCAAAGTTATTTTATCACAGTCTGCTGAAAAAATAAATAGTTTTTCAAAAATAAGTGCCGGATCTTTTTGATGCAGCGCTTATTCATATTAGCTTTATTTCAAGAAAAAAATCAAATGTCGATTTTGGGTATTATTAAGTCAATCACTATCACTGAGCAGATAGAATTCATCCTGCATGATTTTCCATGCTTTTTTCAAATCTCTGTCTTTTGAAAAAAGCCCTGATGTGCCCACAACAAAAACCTCTGCTCCGGAATGACAAAGCTGCTTATAAGTTTTTTCGTTGCATGAGCCCTCAGCTTCAATGAAATATTTATAGCCGTATTTTTCTTTAATATCCCTTGCCTGTGAGATTTTTTCAAGCATTTCAGGGATGAACGGCTGACCTGCAAAGCCCGGGTCTGCTGTCATGATTGTGAGCTTATCAATACGACTGAGATAGTGTCTGACAAAGCCAAGAGGGGTTGACGGACTTAAAACAACACCCGGTTTGCAGCCGAAGGAGCGAATTTTGTCAATGATTCGGAAAGCGTCATTTTGCATTGATTCTGCATGAGGGCAGATGAAAGCTGCACCGGCTTTTGCAAGCGGTTCAATATAGTCGCACGGATGTTCAACCATCAAGTGACAATCAATCGGCTTGAGTGCAATTTGCGAAAATTCGCTGACAAATCCGGGTGACAAAGTGATGTTTTTCACAAAGTGTCCGTCTGTGATGTCAACGTGATAGAAATCACAAAGCTCATTGAGGATTTCAGTTTGCTTTTTGATTTCGAGCAGATCCATGCATATAAGCGACGGACTGAAATATTTTTTCATAAGCGGCATCTCCTGTTATGTTTTCTTCATAAATAAGTTGCCCATGTTTTGATATGTTTTGCAGATGTTTTTACTTTTGTTAAAAATTGGCATGATGGCTTGTTTATCGTGCGACGGTGAAGCATAAATCAACAACAGCACAATGAGCATGAACCAAAAGTCGGCATGATGTATAAGATGATAATAAGCATCAAAAGGAAGTGATTGAGATTAATACTTTGACATCATTGAACGAAGGAGAGCTTGGCATTGTTGACAGTGTAACCGCTCAAAGCTCAATAAGGCGCAGACTTCAGGACATCGGCCTTGTTAAGGGTACTCATGTTTTGTGCCTGCAAAAAAGCATTTTCGGCGACCCTGTCGCCTATCTCATCAGAGATACTGTCATTGCAATTCGCAATGAGGACGCAGCTCAAATTACAATTGACTGAAAGGAGCGATTGAAAATGGGACTGACGGTTGAATCTGTTGGCAAAGGCGCCATGGAAAAATCGCTGTCATATGGCGACAGCGACATTGTTGTTATGCTTGCCGGCAACCCAAATGTTGGTAAAAGCACGGTTTTCAATGCACTGACAGGGTTAAACCAACACACGGGAAACTGGCCCGGAAAAACCGTTACCAGCAGCATCGGCAAGTTTTCTGCTGACGGAAAAGAAATTGCACTTGTTGATTTGCCGGGTACATATTCACTTTTGCCGCATTCAGAAGAAGAAAGAGTTGCAAGGGATTGCATTTGCTTTGGGGCTTCTGATGTGACAGTCGTTGTTTGTGACGCAACCACAATTGCACGATGTATGAACCTTGTTTTGCAGATTCTTGAAATTACAAGCAGTGTTATCGTTTGTGTGAACCTGATTGATCAGGCAAAGAAAAAGAAAATCGAAATTGACACCGAGCTTTTAAGCAAGCTTTTGAAAGTACCTGTTGTGACAACAAATGCAAGAAGCGAACATGGTCTTGATGAGCTGACGAATAAAATTCTTGAAATAAGCAAATCCGAAACTGAATATACTCCTCCTCTGACCTATGACACGAGGATTGAAACTGCGATTAAC
>JAMPAE010000164.1 GCA_023667385.1 Ruminococcus sp. | reverse complement strand
GGCGAAAACAGCGTTGAAGTTAACAATTGGGAAACGAAGCTGAAAAGTGCACGTGCAGAGGAAGAACGGCTGAAAACTCAAATCTCAGAATGTGAAAATGAGATGAATCAGCAAAAAAACGCTGCTCAGGAAATGCAAACACCGTTGAATCAGTTGAATTCAACTATCCAACAACAGCAGTCGGAACTTGAAAATCTGAAAACGGACTATAAAAATGTTGCACTTGAGCAAGGAACGGATTCCAAGGCAGCGCAAGATTTAAAATCTAAAATTGACACTTTAAATTCTGAACTCAACGAAAACGAGCAAAAACTCAGAGATGTTGAAAAAGCTGCAGACAGTGCAGGTGACGAAGTCGAAGAATCAGGCAAACAAGCTGAAGCCGCATCAAATGGTGGATGGACTGTCATGAAAGGCGCACTGTCTAATCTTTTGAGTGAGGGCATCAGCAAGGCCTGTGACGGTCTGAAAACTTTTGCAAAAGATACGGTTCAACTGGGCGTTGACTTTACTTCCAGTATGTCAAATGTCCAGGCTTTGTCAGGTGCAAGCACTAAAGAAATGGAGCAACTTGAAAAGACAGCTCGTTCGCTTGGTTCGAGTACAATTTTCAGCGCAAAAGAAGTTTCTGACGCATTTTCTTATATGGCACTTGCAGGCTGGGACACAAAAGATATGCTTAACAGTGTTGAAGGTGTTTTGAACTTAGCAGCAGCCTCTGGCGAAGATTTGGCATCGACTTCTGATATTGTAACAGACGCAATGACAGCATTCGGATTGTCGGCTGATGGAACAAGCAAAGTTCTAAAAGATGGCGTTGAGGTAGAAGTATCAAACTGCACACGTTTTGTCGATGCATTGGCAAAAGCTTCAAACAGTTCTAATACTACGGTTTCAATGCTCGGTGAATCTTTCGAATATGTTGCTCCTGTTGCTGGTTCTTTGGGATATTCTGTTGAAGACACAGCTGTTGCTTTGGGCTTGATGGCGAATCAGGGAATTAAGGCATCACAATCTGGAACAGCATTAAGAACGATTATTACTAATATGGCAAACCCTACCGACGCAATGTCCAATGCAATGGACGCTTTAGGCGTGAGCTTAGAGGATGACGAGGGCAACGTAAAATCTCTGATGGAAGTCATGACTGATTTGCGTGACGGCTTCGGTGGCGGTTCAATGGATGCAAAGGATTTCTCTGATAAGTTAAGTCAATTAGATGAATCGTTCACAAGCGGAAAAATAAAAGAATCAAAATATACGCAAGAAGTTGAAAATTTGTGTGTTGCAATGTATGGTGCAGAGGGCGCACAAAAAGCTCAACTGGCTGCAACATTAGCAGGTAAAACGGGAATGGCGGGTTTACTTGCTATTGTGAATACAACTGATGAAGATTTTGACGGCCTTAGTGACAGTCTTAACAATGCTTCAGGAACAGCTAAGACAATGGCTGAAGTCATGCAAGATAATCTCGGTGGTGATTTAACGGAACTAAATTCAGCTTTTGAAGAATTTAAGTTAGGCATTTATAAAGATGTTGAAGAACCGTTAAGAAATGCTATTCAATATGTAACAGGAACAATTATTCCGGCTGTGACTAACGCATATAACTGGATAACAGAACATAAGTCAATTCTTGCTGTCATCGGCGGAGTAATTGCCGTTGTTACAACCGCTTTGGCAGCTCAAGCAGTTGTTCAGGGGGTAAAGGCGGCAATGAATGCTGCTGAAGCTACCTCACTCGGTGCATTAATTTCAATGAAATTGGCAGATGCCGCAGCAAGCATGGCGGCTCTTGCTCCGTATATTTTAATTGCCGCTGCGATTGCAGCCGTAGTTGCAGCTATTATATGGGCAGTCAAACATTGGGATTTAATTAAAGAAAAAGTAACGGAAGTTGCTATCATAGTCGGTGAGAAAATGTCGGAAATGTGGGAAGGTATCAAATCTGTATTTTCCGCAATAGGCGATTTCTTCAAAGATACATGGAATAAGATTAAAGAAACTTTCAGCAGTGCCTTGTCAGCTATCAGTGATTTTGTTTCTAAATCTTTTGATAGCGTAAAAAAGACATTTTCAAATGTTTGGAATGCTATATCAAAATTTGTATCATCCGTATGGAATGGTATAAAAACGGCTGTTACAACTGCGGTTAATTCAGTAAAAAATGTGATTTCAACTGTGTTCAATGCAATAAGGACGTTAATCAGTAATTGTGTTAACCGCTGGAAGGAAATAATTTTCACGGTATGGAATGCAATAAAAACAACAGTATCAACAGTTGTGAACACAATCAAAACGGTCATTTCAAATGTGTTTAACAGTGTGAAAAATACGGTTTCCACAATATGGAATGCAATTAAGACGGCAATATATACACCTATTTCAAAGGCTAAAGAGTTAGTGACAACTTCGGTCGATTCAATAAAAGATAAGGTAACAAATGTTTTTCAGAATATCAAAAACAAAGTTACAACAATTTGGAACGGAATAAAAACCGCAATTACCAGTCCCATCGAATCCGCAAAAAACACAATCAAAAATATTATAGACAAAATCAAGAGTTTTTTCGGGTTCAAAATCACGTGGCCGAAAATCCCGATGCCGCATTTTTCCGTGACACCATCGGGATGGAAAATCGGTGATTTGCTGAAAGGTTCTATTCCGAAATTGGGTATTTCGTGGTACGCCAAAGGTGCGATTTTTGATTCTCCGACAGTTTTTCCGACTGCATACGGATTTAAGGGCGTAGGCGAAGCGGGCCCGGAAGCGGTAACGCCTATCAGTGTGCTTCAGGACTACGTAACCGAAGCAGTTGAGAACGCTAATGTATTTGATATTAACTATGAGTTGTTAGCGGATAAGGTTGCTCGCGCATGTGCGAAAATGAACATTTCTCTTGATTTGGACGGCAGAGAACTGGGCAGAGCGGTACGGAGGTATGTATAATGACGTTATTTTATGAGGGTTCTGACGGAACAGTTATTGATTTGATGAATAACGGAATTTATGCACAATCGCCTGAAACATTGGTTAATTCTTCATGGTCGTACAGTCATATATCGGGCGTGAATGGAATTGTTAAAATCAAACGATTTTACAAAGATATTCAGGAAGCAAAGCTGGATGTCAGCATAATGGCAGACAGCGAAGATGAATTTAATCAAATGATGTATAAAATGCATCAGACGTTCGACAGAGATGTTCGAAGAATGAAGCCCGGAAAACTTTGGTGGAACGGATATTACAAGGAAGTTTTTGCCGTTGAAACATCACACAGTGAATTTGAGGAATTTTTTGAAGCGGTTGAAAAAACAATAACATTTCTGTCTGTATATTCATACTGGGTAAAAGAACATACATATCAGTATTTATCGCATATAGGTAACAGCGGAAATCTCGACTACGGCAGCATGGACTATGGTGATTTAGATTACAACTCCGTTGATTTCATAGAAATTGTTCCTAATAATTGCATTGAAAATGCAAACTTTGAAATTACCTTTTACGGTCCGACAATAGATCCGACAGTGAAAATCGGTGAACATGAATACAGTTTGAACACCGAATTGCAAACAGGTGAATATGCCGTTGTCAATTCAATAACGAAAAAGATAACGAAATATTCAAACATCGGTGAAGCCGAAAACATATTCCATTTAAGGAACAGAGATTCATATATCTTTGAAAAAATCCCCGAGGGCAATATTGCTGTGGTTCGTTCAAAAGAAATCAGTTTGAGCATTAAAATTTTTGACGAAAGGGGAGAACCCGAATGGATTTGATATATGCGGATTCATCTCGAGAAGATATAGGCATTTTAAATGAATATTCATTTGATATGGCGTATGGTTCAGACGAAAATAATTTTGAATGCACCATAGACAGAAATGAACATTGTTGCCATGAGGGCTATTTTTTGTATGTGGAAAATGAAGAATATGGCGGCATAATTGATGAAATAAAAGTTGATACCAACAAAGAAGAAATAACATATATCGGCAGAACGTGGCATGGAATCCTTGAATCAAAAGTAATTTGTCCGGACGAAGGTCAAGATTATGCAGTGTTTGACGGCGAAGCTAATACAGTGCTTCGTCAAATTGTTGATATGCTAAATTTATCTTCTTTGTTTGTCGTATCTTCTGAAATATCGTGTATTGAAATCAGCGGCTATCAAATGGATAGGTACATCACAGGTTATTCAGGCATAATGAAAATGCTCAAAGCATTTGACGCTAAGTTATATATTCGATGGTCTAACGGAATGGTGGAACTGTCGGCAACTGAGCGATACGATTATTCACAGGACGAAGAATTTGATGCTTCACAGGTTGATTTTATTATCAAAAAAAATTTTAATCCTGTTAACCATATCATTTGTCTTGGCCAGGGGAATTTAAAAGACCGTGCTGTGATCCATGTTTTCACTGATGAAAACGGCGGT
>JAMPAE010000163.1 GCA_023667385.1 Ruminococcus sp. | reverse complement strand
GCTTTGTGTTTGCACTTGCAGCGAAGCAATCATTGCAGATACTGCCGCTTTTCCAAACAACATTGACCGCAACTCATATGTTTCGGATTACTCTGATTTCAGGGAAATCAAGGATAAGCTTGACACCATTGAACAAGACAAATTCTATCGTATGGAACTGACTGACCTGCGCACCAGAATGGATCCAAGCTGGTTTGGCTATAACGGTGTTTCAGTGTTCTCCTCAATGGCATATGAAACTGTTGCAAGGCTTGAAAAGCGCTTCGGCATGATGAGCAATAACATCAACAGCTATACCTATAACCCGCAGACACCGGTTTATAACATGATGCATTCGCTCAAATATATTGTCAACAACGCTTCGCCAAACATTCTCAGCGAGCCGTATTATACAAAAATCACCGATGTTGACAAATACACCGCATTTGCAAACAACTACTATCTGCCGATTGCATATTGTGTTGACAGAAACATTGAAAACTGGGATTACGGCGGATCAGACAATGACACCAAGAGCCAGTATTTCAATCCGTTTGACATTCAGGGCGATTTCTTCGACAAAGCAACCGGTGCAGGCAACCCGTTTGTGTATATCCCGATTTCATATGTCAGCTATAACAACGTTGAGCCTTTCACTGAAGATTTAAACCTGAACTCGTTCTATTATAAGAAAAACACAGCCGATACCGATGCATCAGCCGTGTTCACAATCACTGCGCAGCAAAAGGGCAATGTTTACATTGCGTTCAAGGTTGACGGCGGCAGCGAAAAAAACATCACTGTCACGTCAAAACTTGGCACAATTTCACACAACGCAGGTCAATATTGCATCCTTGACCTTGGAAGATATGACGCTGATGACAGCATTTCAATCACAATTCCGTTTGAAAGTGACAGCGGCAATGTTAAGCTTTACGCTTATACTGTTGATGACTCAATTCTGAACAAAGGATATGAAAAGCTCAGCGATGAAGCAATGAGCATTGAAAAATTTGAGGATACCGTCATTGAGGGCACAATCACCGCAAAGGCAAACCGCACCATCTATACATCAATTCCGTTTGACTATGGCTGGACAATTTACATTGACGATAAGCCGGTTGACATGAAAGACATGATTAAGCTGGGAAACGCATTCCTTGGTGTAAATGTCGCAAAAGGTAACCATAAAATCAGGTTTGAATATAAGGCTCCCGCAATTGACAACGGCCTGAAAATTTCCATTTTCTTTGCGCTCGTTCTGATTTTGTATATCGTTGTTACTCTGCTCAGAAAACGCAGCACAAAGCCGCCGAAACGCCCAACCTTTAATGGTATCGACAACAGCTATAACGAAGAAATCTTCTTGCTGCTGCCGAAGAAAAAATCTGTTTCGGTTGTGAAGCCGCTGAGCTATCCAACGGCTGACGATGGTTTGCCGAAGCGTGAGGTTTTCGCTCCGCAGAAAAAGGCAACGGTTGTGACAAGGGAAGTTTTTGCTCCGCCTGTAATCAACAGTGAAGCTGTTGCGCAACCCCCGGAAAACAACAGCAACACGGATAACGTGTAAATAGAAAAAATGAGGCTGTCGATTAAGACAGCCTCTGATTATTTTTGCAATTGATTTTATTCAATATCCTTGAATTCCTCAAGCTCCTTTTTGTCAAGCTTGATTTTAGAATCCTTGATTAGCTTAACCTGCTTGCGGCTGATTGAGAGCGGTGCTGCATCGGGCTTTTTGTCAAGCCTGATTGTGAGCATACCGGTTAAGAGGTTGGAATTCACAACCGTTCCTCTTCCCTCCGGGGTGTCAACAATTGCACCGTTTTTCGGTGTAACACGCAAAAGATGTTCATATGCATCCTGCTCATATTTCAGGCAGCACATCAGTCTGCCGCAGGTACCGCTGATTTTGACAGGACTAAGCGATAAACCCTGCTCTTTTGCCATTTTAACCGATACAGGCTGAAAATCGCCAAGGAAGGTTTTGCAGCAAAACGGTCTGCCGCAAACGCCAAGCCCACCAACGATTTTTGATTCATCCCTGACACCGATTTGCCTCAGTTCAATTCTTGTTCTGAAAACGGCTGCAAGGTCCTTAACAAGTTCCCTGAAGTCGATGCGTCCGTCTGCGGTGAAATAGAACATGATTTTGTTCCTGTCAAACGCATACTCAACGTCGACAAGCTTCATTTTTAAGCCACGATTTTCAATTTTTTTCAGGCAGATGTCAAAAGCTGACTTCTCCCTTTCTTTGTTTTCTTTGATGATTTTGAAATCGCCCTCATTCGCTCTTCTGATGACAGATTTGAGCGGCGCTGTAATTTCTTCATCGTCAATCATGCGGTTGTCAAGTGCAACCGTGCCAAACTCAATGCCTCTTGCGGTTTCAACGATTACCTTTTCACCGCTTTGAAATTTATTCCCTTTTGGGTCAAAATAATAGATTCTGCTCGCCTGCTTGAATCTTACTCCGATTATTTCAGCCATTATATCATTCCTTTCCGCCGTTTATCCGGTTTTCAGCTCATAAAACACACTGCAAAAACGTGTAATCAGAAGATTATGGTTTGCGGCGGCCTCACATGAGTCAATCATTTTTTGTGTTTGTTCAATGTAATTAATCAGTTTTTGTGCCGTGAAATAGTTTGAAAGCTTTTTTGCTTCTTCCCTGCGCCCTGAAATCAATTCCACCTGTTTTCCTGAAACAACAAGCGCATCACGAAAAATCGGAATCAGCGCTGCTAAAACAGCCTTGAACATCGGCTTGTCCTTTTGAAAAGCAGCAGTTTTTTTCAAAAACTCAAATTCGGATTTTTCGCATAAAACCATGGCGAGCTCTTCTGCAATCTGCTGAGCCTGCTCAAGGTTTTTGTCGTCTTTGGCATAGTAATCTTCGTGCGACAGGTAATAAGATGTTGCCCTTGAGATTATCGTATCGAGGAGCGAGGATTTTGAGCCGCACGTTAAAATAAAACAAACGTGCTTTGCCGGCTCTTCAAAAATTTTTAAAAGTGCATTTTGCGCCTGAACACCCATGAACTGCGCTTCTTCAATGATGAAAACGCTTTTTTCGCCGTCGTTCGGAAGCAGCATTGCCTTTTCACGAATATCCCTCACTTCGTCAACCTTGATCATTGAAGCTTTTTCATCTTTTTTCAAAAAATGTATGTCAGGGTGATTTCCCGAATCTGCTTTTTTGCAGGCGGAACATATTCCGCACGGCTTTGCTTCGCCAAGGCAAACAACAGCCTTTGCAATTTCTTTTGCTGTCATCAAACGGGCGTTTTCATCAGCACCCTCCAAAATGAGCGCATGGGACAACCTGCCGTTTCTGATTGCATATTCAATTTCTTTCGCCTGATTTCGGCTTATCGAAACATTTTCAAACACGGCTACCCTCTCATCTTTTTTGAAAATCACACGTACACAATGATACAATAGCTATTATACATCAAAATCTCAGAATTGACAACTGTTATTTTTCGACACTGTAATCGCTGAGCACTTTGCTGATAATACCGCTCAAATCCTGATTGATCGGCTCATCGGTATAGCAATTTTCCTGCCACGTCCATTTGTTTTCGGTTCTGAACCAGTCAATGTCATGCGAACCCTTACCGGAAAGCTCGCTGATGCAATTGTCAATCCATTTTTTCCAGCGCATGAGATAGAAATCTTTTGTCAAGCCCGCCCACTGCTTGTTTGAATAGTCCTTGAGTCCGCCTTTGTCGGCAGCGTTTCTTGCGCCTGCCCATGTTGTGATGAGCGCCCTTGCGTTGAACTCAAAAATGCGCTTTGTGAAATCGTCAAAGCCATCAGCAAGCGCCTTTGCTCTGTTTATCCACGAGCCAAGCAAAAACTCTTTTTCGTTTGCAAGCACTTCATCAATGAATGCAACGATTTCAAGGAATTTATCCGACCATTTCATAAATTCAATCAAATCCTTGCTTTCAAGCGCTGCTTCCATTTTGTTGCGATATTCCTGAGCAGTGTTTGAAAGCACCTGCTTCAAAAGGTCGATAAGATCGAAGTGATACCCCTCACTGGCTTTGAACAGATCATAATCTGCGGCAAAAAGTCTGACAGCTTCTTCAAACTCTTTTTTGTCATAGGCAACGATACCGTTACCCCATGTTGAGGCAGATTTGATGTGCTTTGCAGGTCTTGCATTAACAACGGATTCAGGTGCACCCTCGCCGTTTTCGTTCAGCTCCGGGTTGTACACCGTGCGCTCAAGCATCTTCACCGCACGGTACATATTATCGGTATATCCGCCGTATCTGCGTTTGATATAGCCTTTGAGCCATTCATCAAGGTCAATCGGCTGAACCTTATCCCTGTCTGTCCACATGGTATCGAAGAACAAATCAAAAACAATCGGGTTTGAATGTGTTGCTTCAGGGGTAATGCCGATTCCACGCATGAAATTTGCATTGTTGCTTGCAAATGAAATTTCGTTGGCAAGCGTTTTCAGGTGACCGTGAAGTCCCATTCTGCCGCCGAAGTTGTTGAGCA
>JAMPAE010000162.1 GCA_023667385.1 Ruminococcus sp. | reverse complement strand
TTTAGAGATTTATAGGATTATCATACCATGGTACCCCATCAAAGTAAACTAAAAAAATTCACTTTGAAAGTTATCCGACAAATGACAAATTTTTTCTGCAATCATTTGTTTTATAAGAAGAAATATGTTAAAATGGCAGTAGCGACCCTATAAACCGCTTAAAGGAGAAAAAATTATGATAAAAGAAAAGAACATTGTGTTAACCGGCTGCAACAGCGGAATTGGATTAGAAGTTCTCAAACTGCTTGTTGAGGGAAAAAACAAAATTCTTGCTGTTGACAAAAACATCAATAAGCTTTCGCAGTTTTCGGCAGAGTATGTCATGCCGATGCAAATTGACGTTTCGTCAAAAGAAGCAGTTGATGAAATTTTTGAAACTGCACTTGAAAAGCTTGGCTCAATCGACATTTTCTATGCCAACGCAGGCTATCCGTATTATGAGGAATTTAACTATGTTGACTGGGACAGGGTTGACAGAATGTTTGAAACAAATGTCCTTTCACCAATTTATTCTTATCAGAAATATGCTGAATACCTTGCAGGAAGAAACGGAATTTTTGCGGTGACCATTTCCGCCATCGGCAAAATGGCAATGCCGGGCTTCACTGTTTATTCAGCCTCAAAGTTTGCAATGGAGGGCTTTCAGCAGGGACTCAGGCTTGAAATGCCGAAAAACATTCAACTCACCTGCCTTTATCCTGTTGCAACCAACACCAACTTCTTCAAGGCTGCAAACGAAATTGAATTTAAAAAGCCGTTTCCTGTTCAACAGCCTGACGTTGTTGCACGCAAAATGCTTGCAGGCATTGAAAGCGGCAAGAAATCAGTCAGCCCGTGCGCACTGTTCGGCTTTGCAACTCAACTGATGAAGTTTGCACCGTTTGTCAGAAACATATATTGGGGCATGGAAAAACGCAAATTCAACGAATTTAAAGCAAAAGTTAAAGAAATCAAGGAAAAGGAGCTTTCAAAATGAGCAATTCAATTTTGGCAACACCGATGAAAATCGGCTCATGCGAAATCAAAAACAGAATTGTGCTTCCGCCGATGCTCATGGGCTTCGGTCAGTTTGACGGCACACCAACTGAAAAAATGATGGATTATTACGAAGAACGTGCCAAGGGCGGAACAGGTCTGATCATGACGGAAATCACACGCATCAATGACCAAACAGGCTCAGCCGCTTTTGCTCAGCTTGCCGTCAGCCATGACTATCACATTGCTCCGCTGCGTGAGCTTGCAAACCGCATACATAAGCACGGCGCAAAATTCTTTGTTCAGCTTCATCACCCGGGCAGGCAGAACGTTGGGCTTCTTGTTGGCACCGTTCCGCTGAGCATTAAAATGGAAAAACTGACAAAAGGCGCATATGGCAAGCTTCTTTATAAGCTCACACCAAAAGTCGGTCCGCTGCTGCTTGAACGTGACATTGTGCCAAGCAGCGTTGCCCCATCAAAATGCGAACCTGCGTATTTTGCCCGTGGACGTGTTCGTGAGCTTCGCCACAAGGAAATCAAGCAGCTTGAAATGCAGTTCATTGACGGCGCAATCAGAGTTCAGAAAGCGGGCTGTGACGGTGTTGAGCTTCACTGCGCTCACGGCTATCTTTTGCAGCAATTCCTTTCACCTGTGACAAATCAGCGCACCGATGAATACGGCGGCTCAACCGAAAACAGGCTGCGTTTCATCCGCAACATCCTCACCGGCATTAAAAAAGAATGCGGCAATGATTTTCCTGTTATTGTTCGTCTTTCGGTTGACGAATGCTATGCCATGATTGGTAAGCCTAACAAAGGATACGGACTCAAAGAAGGCATTGAATTTGCCAAAAAGCTTGAAGAATACGGCGCTGACGCAATCGACGTTTCCAGTGCAGGCTATGACACCTTTAATTACTGGCTTGAGCCCGTTTCATTTGATCCGGGCTGGAGAAAATACATGGCAAAAGCCATCAAGGAAAACGTTTCAATTCCTGTTCTTGCGGCGAATCTCATCCGCTCCCCCGAGCAGGCAGAAGCACAAATTAACGAGGGCATTCAGGATTTTGTGTGCCTTGGCAGACCGCAGATTGCGGACCCTCACTGGGCAGAAAAAGCAATCAACGGCGGCAACATAAGAAGATGCATCTGCTGCCTAAACTGCATTGAATCAATGCAGAACAATGCCTACATTGGCTCACACGGTGAATGCAGCGTGAACCCATTCGTCGGCCACGAAGGCGAAACACTCAGCAAAAACGGTAACGGCAGAAAGGTTGCCGTCATTGGTGCAGGTTCGGCAGGGCTGACAGCAGCGAACATTCTTGCTCAGCGTGGCTTTGACGTGACTGTTTTTGAAAAAAGTGACAGAATCGGCGGTCAAATCAATCTTGCCGCAATACCGCCAAAAAAAGGCAAAACTGCATGGTTCATTGAGGACATAAAAAACGACTGCGAACAAAACGGTGTCAAAATTTTGCTGAACACCGAAGCTGACGGAAAAATAATCAGTGAGATGAAACCTTGTGCTGTTATTGTTGCCGCAGGAAGTACACCTGTTAAACCAAAATTCAGCGGCTCTTATGACGAAAGTAAGGTTGTGACCGCAGAAGAAATTCTCAGCGGAAAGGCACAGATTGAAAACAAACAGGTTGCGCTCATCGGTTCCGGCATGACGGGGCTTGAAACTGCACATTTGCTTGCCGAAAAAGGCTGCAAGCTGACTGTCATTGAAATGGCATCAGAGCTTGCACCGGGAACATGGATGCAGCATAAGGACGATGTTTTGCCTCACCTTGAAAAAGCAGGAACAAAATTCATGACAGGTGAAAAGCTTTGTGAAATCGGAAATGGATATGTCAAAACCGAAAACACAAAAACCAAAGCTCAAACAAAAATTCCGTGCGAATGCGTTGTTCTTTCCCTTGGCTCAAGACCAAACAAAAGCGTTGCCGAACAATTTGCAAAGTTTAACCCAATCGTAATCGGCGACTGCTCAAAAGTCGGCTCAATTGCAAGCGCAACAAAAGCCGCTTATGAAGCTGCAATCAGCATATAAAAGCACGAAAATTCTGTTAAACTAAACATTTTTTTGAAAAAATCAAAAAATTTTTAAAAATATTGTCACCTATTTTAATTCTGATGCGTTGTATTTTATAGTAAGGAAAAGAGAACTCATGCTATCATCATGTCTATCAATCATAAAAAGCGAACATGAGCGCAACAAATTCGTGCAGCTTTATGATCTATATAAAAAACAAATGTATCGGGTTGCATTTTCAGAACTGATTGATAAACAATATGCCGAAGATGTTGTTCATGATGTGTTCTTCAGGGTTGCAAACAACAGCACTCACATTCTTTCCGCAGATAAAACAGACAGCGACCACAGAAACTTTTTGCTTAAATCAACCAAAAATGTTGCTATATCATATAACCGCAAACACAAAAATACGGTTGGATTTGATGAAATAATCGAAGAAAGTGATTTTGAAATATCTGATGACAGTTTCATTGACGATCTTTGCAGCAAGGCAGATGCCAAGCGTGTGATCGACATAATAAACAGCATGGATAAGAAATATCGTGAAGTACTTTATTATCATTTTGTTTTGGAATTGCCTATAGCGGAGATTGCACAGTTGCTTAACAAGAAATCCGGAACAATTAAAAAGCAACTCATAAGAGGCAAGCAAAAGCTTTTGGACGCTATCAGTAGCAACGAAAATACAGATTAAAAGGAGCAATGTAAAATGGCAATATCAAAAGATGAACTTTTTGATGTGCTTCGTGAACACGCATCAGATGAATTTAAGGACATTCCCAAAAGTGATGCAGAAATCGACTATAAGTTTTCAAAGAAGTTTGACCGCAAAATGAAAAAGATGTTCAACAGCATTGAAAAGAAACCGCAGGTCAAAAACATCTACACACTCAAAAGAGGGTTGGCTGTTGCTGCCGCAATCGTTGTGCTTTTCGTCTGTGTACTCGGTGCTAACGCTGACACAGCAAATCACAAAGTGGAGCTATACACCGAAGTTCATGAAAAAGACATTGATTTCCATTTTTCTAAAAACACGCTCAAGGAAATCCAAAAGGAATATCCTTTTACAAAGGTGCCAAGCGGGTTCACAAAAAAGCGTATCCGGCATGAGGTTAATTTTATTAATGAAGAATTCGAAAACGAAAACGGCGACTCGATTCGTGCTTCGCAGTATATAACATATGGTTTAGCCTCCGGAATTGATAACGAGCGAGGCATAATCACAACAAGAAACATAAACGGAACTGAAGTTTTGCTGTATGAAAGTATTAATGAAAACGTATGCATAGCGTGCTGGTGCTATGATGTATATTTTTTTAAAATTCTCTATAGTGGATGTTCCGACATTGAAGATCTTGTTGACTTAATCAAAGCAAATTACGACTTCTTCTAATTTTATTTAAAGCAAAGAAAAGCAGGTAAATGAAAAAAATTTACCTGTTTTTTTATTTTTTTCTGAAAAAGTGTCCCCTTTTTCGTTTCT
>JAMPAE010000161.1 GCA_023667385.1 Ruminococcus sp. | reverse complement strand
GGTGTTAGGAGTGAGCTTAGAGTTGGTATAGGTGTTGGTTTTCACCGTGGCAATTTTTACCCACTGCTTTTTGCTTGCATCATATCTCTGAACCTGATAGCCTGTTGCGTTTGCAACCTTTGTCCATGTGAGCTTAACAGATGTCGGTGAAGCAATTGCAGCCTTTAAGCCGGTTGTTTTGCCAAGCACGGGCTTTGCTGAAAGCGTGGCTGAATATGAGCCGTAGAAGTTCTTCTTGCTGACGGTTCTGTAAGCGGCAACACGATATTTATAGGTTGTGTTGATTGTGAGCTTTGAGTTGGTATAGGTGTTGGTTTTCACCGTGGCAAGCTTAACCCACTGTTTTTTGCTTGCGTTATATCTCTGAACAACATAACCTGTTGCGCCTGCAACCTTTGTCCATGTGAGCTTTGCAGAGTTATAGGTAACGGTTGCTTTGAGGCCTGTTACCTTTGCAGGCATCGGTTTAACGCTGAGCGTTGCACTGGGTGTGCCGGCCTTGCCGATTGTTGGCTTTGCAGAAACACGATACTTATAAGTTGTGCCTGTTGTGAGTTTAGTAACATTGTAGGAATTAGTTTTGACTGTTGCAACAGTTTTCCAATTCTTGCCTGACTGAGTTTCAACAACATATTTTGCAGCCTTTGAAACCTTTGTCCAGGTGAGAGTAGCGCCGTTATATGTAACGTTTGTTGCTTTAAGTCCTTTAACCTGTCCGACGCTTGCTGCGAATGCAGGAACAAACGTTGCGCTGATAATGCTCAGACAGAAAAGTAACGTCACAAGCGCTTTTGCTGTTTTTTTCATAGGGTTTCCTCCTAAGTTAATTTTACTGATTAATGCGTTTTTTCGCATACTAATCGTATTATGCATATCTTAACACTTTTCTGTCAAAATTACAATCGTTTTTGCGAATCTTAACTTAATTTCCATGATTTTTTAAAACTATTCAAAAATTTTGTAACAATTCAGGGGAATTTTAACAAAAAGAAAAAGAGACGAGGTAATCCTCATCTCAAAGTGTTCTTATTCAGGCAGACCGTAAATTACGGCTATTGCACAAAATTATTTTGCAGCGAGCTTCAAAGTGAGAGCTGATTTCTTTCTTGCTGCGTTGTTTTTGTGAAGAAGACCCTTTGATGCAGCTTGGTCAATCTTCTTGATTGCAGCCTTAACAACTGCTTCCTTGTCTTCTGCATTAGTTTCAATTGCAATGTTTGCCTTTTTAATTGCAGTTTTAAGTGCTGAATTTGTTGACTTATTGCGAGCAGCCTTTGTTGCATTAACAAGTACACGCTTCTTTGCAGATTTAATGTTCGGCATCAGTGTTACACCTCCTTAACGTTTTACGTAGTATATAATATCATCTTCTAAAAAAAATTGCAAGTAAATTTTGCAACTTTTGGATATACTTTTCAGAAGCGTTAACAATAATACTATACTTTTTTAAATTTTTCAAGTGTTTGGGAGTGGAAAAATGAATTTTCGCACAGATCTTGCCCTCGAACGGCGGGAATACATTGAAAAAAAGGAGATTGACGGCATTCTTTCCGAAGAAAAAAACGAAAACGGCGTTAAAGTGACAAAAATCACCGTCATCAATGAAAACGGCGAAAGAGTGCTCGGCAAGCCGATGGGAAGCTATATCACCCTTGAGGTGAAGCCATTCACAAAATCATCAGACATTTCGGATGACTGCATTGAAGTGCTGGCATGTGAAATCAACAAGCTGATTCCGAAAGACGGCACTGTGCTTGTTGCAGGGTTGGGCAACGAAAGAATCACACCTGATGCACTTGGACCGAGATGCATTTCACTGCTGCTTGCAACAAGGCACATCAACAGCGAGCTTGCAAAGTCAATCGGGCTTGGTGAGCTTCGCAGTGTTGCCGGAATTTCGCCGGGTGTGCTTGGACAAACCGGAATTGAAACCTCGGAAATAATTGACGGTGTTGTGAAAAAAATCAAGCCTGCCGCCGTTATCATTGTTGATGCACTTGCTTCACGCAAGCTTTCAAGGCTTGGCACAACCGTTCAAATGACAGACAGCGGAATTGCGCCCGGCTCAGGCGTTGGCAACATGAGAAATGCAATTGATGAAAAAACGCTCGGTGTGCCTGTTGTTGCAATCGGTGTGCCGACCGTTGTTGACGGCGCAACCATGGCGTGCGATTTGCTTGAAAAGCAGGGAATCGACACATCCGGCTTTGAAAACGAGGTTGAATTTCGCAAAGAGGGCTCAATGATGGTTACACCGAAAGAAATTGACCTTGTTATTGAGCGTGCCGCACAGTTCATTGCGCTTGGTATCAACCGTGCCATGCAGCCTGACTTATCCACTGAGGACATTTTGGCAATTGTAAAATGACTCGTGAATAGTATTTTTGTTCTTCACTTTTCATAAATATCTATAGGTTCACATCTGTGTGATAATGTTTATATTAACGGAGGACAAAATGAATAAGCGAAAGAACAATGTAATCAAAGGTTCTGTCATGGTTATCTGCATCGTAATTTGCGTTTCACTTTCCGTCAGGTTCAGCAGTCAGCTTTTGCACGCTTCGGCAAAAATTGCCGTGATGAGTGCAGCAAAGTTTCTGCCGTCAGCGGTTGTGACCTTCGGTGACGGTACAACTGAAAGCGGTACCACCGAAAAAGAGCCTTCATCAGGCGAAACAACTGCAAAACAAAATGCAACAACCGCCGAGCCGACAACCAAGCAGGCGAAAGCTCAAAGTGAGGATTTTTACACAACGCCCGATGACATCAAAAATATGATTGAGCAGGCGAAGAAAAATGCCGCAAACGATAAGAAAGACGGAGCGATTTATGAAAAGCAATATGTAAGCGAGGGCGTGACCGATAAATACGGCAGTGTGAAAATCAAAAACACCAACAACACAAAAATTGACGTCAAGCAGCTTCTGAGTCAAAAGGTGGATTTAAGCATTGATAAATCAAAGCCCGCTGTTTTGATCTATCATACGCACACCACTGAATCCTATCAGTATATCGACAGAAATTTTTATGCCACCGGCTATGTTTCACGAAACAATGATGAAAGCAAAAACATGGTCAGAGTGGGGGATGCAATCTGCGCAGAGCTGGAAAAAGCAGGCTTTGTGGTGCTTCATGACACAACAATTCACGATGCGAAGTATAATGGGGCGTATGAGCGGTCACGTGCAACCGTGATTGAATATCTGAAAAAGTATCCGTCCATTCAAATTACACTCGACATTCACCGTGATGCAATTCAGCAGACTAACGGTGTGAAAATCAAGCCCACAGCAACCATCAACGGAAAAAAGGCGGCTCAGGTCATGATTATCAGCGGCTGCCAGGAAAAAGGCAACGGCATTGAAAATTTCGCCGATTGGAAATATAACCTCGTCTTTGCAACTCATCTTCAAAAGCAGATGGAGGAAACTTTTCCGGGGCTTACCCGTCCGATTTTCTTTTGCCCAAGGCGTTATAATATGCACCTTACGCACACGTCACTGCTGCTTGAAATCGGCAGCGATTCAAACACGCTTGAGGAGGCATATTTTTCGGGAAAATGCATTGGAAAATCCCTTGCGCAGCTTATGAATGACTATGTGCAGTGACAGCACGAAAAAGGAGAAGAAAAATGACACCTCAATTGAAAAGATTAGCTTATAAATTTTGTATAGCGGTGACCGTGGTGATTGCTGTGACAATGATTCTTTGCGGAAAAGTTTTGGCGGAGGAACGTGGCGAAAACATTTTGCAGGGCACACAGTATAAATCCGTCATGCTTGAAAGCGGTGAGAGCACAATCACGGTTCAGGTTGATGAGGGAAAAATTGTGTTTGACAGGCAGGCTGTTGCCGAACTGCTGAACATCAAGCGCTATATCAGGTTCACACCGTTTGCCGCAGCGGAGTATTTTATCAGTTGCGTGAAAGAAGTGATTTAACCAAAAAAGACTGCACAGCTCATACCGTGCAGTCTTTGTGTTTATTTACTTATGCGCCTTTTACAGGTTCACCGCTTTTAACCTTTGAGAAGAAAAATTCTTCTCTTTCCGGTGTATTGATGACGGTGACAGGCTTGATTTGGTTGAGAACTCTGCCCTGAGCAAGCAGTCCTTTTTTATATTCATCATAGGCGCCGTTTTCCAAATGGAACAGCTTGAGCGGATGAATCATACCCCAAACTCTGTATTTGTCATATTTTTCGTTGCATTCACGGAAGCTTTCATCAAGGAATTTTTCCATTTCTTCACGCTTTGTTGTCGGAAGATCTGATTCCGTTTCAACAAGCATACAGTAATGCGGAGTTTCACATTCTGATTCAGGATAGAAACTGTAGCCCTTGAAGCTGATTCCGAATTTTTCCTCTGCGTGTGCAGCAACCCAGTCAAGCATTTGAGTTGTTGTTTTTTCATTTGCAAGGTTCATGCCCATGTTTGATCTGTAAAGGAACTCAATTCTCGGTGAGTTGTTATACATACTTGTGACATGAACGATGTCAAGGATTCTGTATCTGTAAAGACCTGAGAAGTTTGT
>JAMPAE010000160.1 GCA_023667385.1 Ruminococcus sp. | reverse complement strand
ACTTCGTGTTATCACCGATCACATCAGAAGCACAACCTTCATGATTGGTGACGGTGTTATGCCGTCTAACGAGGGCAGAGGCTATGTTCTCCGTCGCCTGCTCCGCCGTGCTGCACGCCACGGAAAGCTGCTCGGTATCAACCGCACCTTCCTTTCAGAGGTTGCCGAAACTGTCATCAAGGAAAACGCTAACGCTTATCCGAACCTTGTTGAAAAGCATGACCTCATCATCAAGGTCATCAAGGCTGAAGAAGAAAACTTTGCAAAAACAATTGACAACGGTCTTGCAATGCTCGGCTCAATCATCGAAAGCGTTGAAACAAAGATGCTTTCAGGCGAAGACGCATTCAAATTACAAGATACATTTGGCTTCCCGATTGACCTGACAAAAGAGCTGCTTGAAGAAAAGGGTCTAACTGTTGACATTGACGAATTCAAACGCCTTGTTGAGGAAAACAGAATCAGAACTCGTAACGCACGCAAGGATGCAGGCGCAGAAGCATGGAAAGGCACCGGAACAGCAACCAAAGGTCTTGAAAAAACCGATTTCAAAGGATATGAAACGCTTGAAGCCGAGGGTAAGGTCACTGCAATCATTGTTGACGGTGAAAGAGCTGAATTTGCTCAGGCTGACAAAGATGCAACGCTTGTTCTTGACACAACTTCATTTTACGGTGAAAGCGGCGGTCAGGTCGGCGACAAGGGTATCATTGAAACAAACAGCACAAAATTTGAGGTTGTTGCAACAACAAAAACTGCTGACGGCGTTATGCTTCACCACGGTCACATCATTGAGGGCGAAAGCATCAGCATTGGCGAAACCGCAAAAACAAAGGTCAACGCTGAAACACGCAAGGCAACCATGCGTAACCACACTGCTGCTCACCTGCTTCAGGCAGCACTGAGAAAGGTGCTTGGCACACACGTTGAACAGGCAGGTCAGCTTGTTGATGATAAGCTTGTTCGTTTCGACTTTGTTCACTTTTCTGCCATGACAAAAGAGGAACTCAAGGAAGTTGAAACACTTGTTAATGAAGAAGTCATGGCTGCAATTCCTGTCATCACAAAGGAAATGCCGATTGATGAAGCCAAGAAAATGGGTGCAATGGCTCTTTTCGGCGAAAAATACGGCGACGTTGTTCGTGTTGTTAAGGCAGGCGATTTTTCAACTGAGCTTTGCGGCGGTACTCATGTCGGCAACACAGGCGAAATCAGTATGTTCAAAATCATTTCAGAATCATCGGTTGCCGCAGGTGTGCGCAGAATTGAGGCTGTGACCGGCACAAACTCGCTTGATTTCACCAACGGACTGATTGATATGCTTGAAAAAGCAGCTTCGGCAATGAAGATTTCAAACTTCAAGGAAATTGTTACAAAGTCCGTTAATGTTATCAATGAAATGAGAGCCAAAGACAAGGAAATTGAAAAGCTTTCAGGCATCATTGCCAACATCAGAACAGAATCCATGCTCAAAAACGCACAGGCAATCGGCGATGCAAAAGTCATCACAGCTTTCCTTGAGGACACAACCGTTGACGAGCTTCGCAAAATGTGCGACCTTATCAAGAGCAAAGGCGAAAACTTCATCGGCGTTGTTGCAGGCGTTCAAAAGGCAAAAGGTACCGGCAACATCTGTGTATGCTGCGGCAAGCAGGCAATTGCTCTTGGTGCTCACGCAGGAAACATTGCCCGTGAAACTGCAAAGCTTGCAGGCGGTTCAGGCGGCGGAAAGCCTGACAGCGCAATGGCAGGCGCAAAGAACATTGACGCACTGCCTGAAGCAGTTAACAAGGCTGTTGAAATCATTGGCGAAATGATTAAATAATTTTGGAAAGGATGGATTAGGCTATTGCTTAATCGGTAATATAACTATGGATTGCATTTTTTGTAAGATTGCAAACGGCGAAATTCCAACCACCAAGGTTTATGAGGATGATACGGTTGTTGCATTCAACGACATGACCCCTCAGGCACCTGTTCACATTCTCATCATCCCGAAGCAGCACATTGCCTCAGTTGACGAGCTTAATGAAAGCAACAGCGCTGTTGTTGCACATATCTTTGAAGTTGCGGCAAGGCTTGGCAAAGAACTCGGCTTGGAAAACGGCTACAGAATTGTCAACAACTGCGGCGAGGACGGAGGTCAAACAGTTAAGCACCTCCACTTCCACTTCATGGGCGGACGTCAATTCGGCTGGCCCGCAGGCTAAAATTTCAACTCCCGTTGATTTATCAGCGGGAGTTGTTTTCTTCCCCTGTTTGTGGTAAAATAGTTAAGTTAATATGTTAAAGGCGGTGATTTTTTGAAGGTTGCAATAATCGGCGGCGGTGCATCCGGGCTTGCGTGTGCAATTGAGGCAATGCGTGAAGCAAAGCGGCAAAACAAGCGCATTTCTGTCACGGTTTTTGAGACTAACGAGCGTGTCGGCAAAAAAATTCTTGCAACAGGAAACGGAAGATGTAACATGACAAACCTCAGCCCAGGTTTTGATGCGTACTTTTCAAAAAATAACTTTGTTCATCCGGCTTTGGAAAAATTCACACCGCAAAAAAACATTGAATTTTTCAACTCACTCGGTCTGTATACTCGCACAGACAGCGAGGGACGTGTCTATCCGCTGAGCAACCAGGCTGCAAGCGTGCTTGATGCGCTGCGCTTTGAATGTGAGCGGCTTGGAGTAACTTTTCAATGCGGCGAAACAGTCAACAGCATTGCAAAAGCCCATGGCGCATACACAATCAATAAACAAAATTTTGACAAGGTTGTGCTTGCCTGCGGAGGTAAAGCAGGAGTGAAACAGCACAACGGCTTTGAACTGCTGAAAATGCTTGGACATTCGGTCACTGCAGCTTCACCGTCACTGGTTAAACTGACAACTTCTAACCCTGCCGCAAAACAGCTCAAGGGCATTCGTGCGGCGGTCAGCATGACACTTTTCATTGACTCACGTCAGGTTGCCTGTGAAAGCGGCGAGCTTCTTTTCGGCGACAATGTGCTTTCGGGGATTGCAGCAATGCAGCTTTCTGCCTATGTTACCCGCCACTTTCAAAAAAGCAAGGTTCACCCTGTTGTTGCAATTGACTTTGTGCCAAGCATGAACCATAATCAGCTTTTAGGCGCACTCAGCGGTATTCACTCAAGGCAGAGCAAATCAAAATGCGAAAACCTGCTTTCAGGGCTCATGCCAAAGCGTATCGGGGCAGTAATCATCAAAGCTGCCGGGCTTTCGACCGAAAGAGCAATCGGCGAGCTTTCCGATGCTAACCTGAAGAAAATTGCAACCTTGTGCAAAAAATTCGATTTTGAGGTTGACGGCACAAAAGGGTTTGCGGACGCTCAAGTCACAGCAGGCGGAGCAAGCACAAATGAGTTTGACTGCAAAACCATGGAATCAAAAAAATGCAAAGGTCTGTTTTGTTGCGGCGAACTGCTTGACGTTGATGCACTTTGCGGCGGATTTAACCTGCAATGGGCATGGAGCAGCGGCAGACTTTGCGGAAAAAGTATCGTTTCAGGAGAACACAAATGATAAGAATCAGCGAAATCAAACAAAGCCTTGATGCAGCCGAAAATGACCTTTTCAGCCGCTGCGTCAAGGTGCTTAAAATAAAAAACGAGCAAATCAATGGCATCACAATCGTCAGAAAATCCATCGACTGCCGAAACAAAAATGACATCTTCTTTTCATATACAGTGGATGTTGAAGTCAACGGCAACGAGGAGAAATTTGCCAACCGCATCCATTCCAACAAGGTTTCGGTTGTTGAGCCATATAAATATGAAATGCCGACCGTCAAACGTACCTCTCAGCTTCGTCCCGTAATTGTCGGATTTGGTCCTGCGGGAATTTTTGCCGCATTGACGCTTGCGCGTGCAGGGTTCAAACCGATTGTGATTGAACGCGGTCATGATGTTGACACCAGAACCGCCGACATCAACAGCTTTTTCAGCACACGAAAACTCAACACAGAATCCAACGTTCAGTTCGGCGAAGGCGGCGCAGGCACATTTTCCGACGGCAAGCTGACAACAGGCATCAAAAATACACTTTGCCGCAAGGTTTTTCTTGAATTTGCAGCCCACGGTGCACCTGAGGATATTCTGTATTCAGGCACGCCGCACATCGGAACAGACAAGCTGGTTGACGTTGTCAAAAATATGCGTGAGGAAATCATCTCGCTTGGCGGCGAGGTACATTTCGGCGCAAAACTGACCGACGTCATCATTTATAACGAGCACGTTCAGGGCGTCACTTTTGAGCAAAACGGAAAATCAACCGACCTTGAAACTGATACAGTCATTCTCGCAATCGGTCATTCAGCAAGGGATACTGTCGATATGCTTTATAAAAAAGGGCTGACAATGATGCAAAAACCGTTTTCAGTCGGCGCACGAATTGAACATCCACGTGAATTTATCAACGAAGCGCAATACGGCAAGTTTGCTTCACACAAAGCGCTGCCTGCCGCTGTTTACAAGCTTGCATGCCACTTTGAGCACGAGCGAGGCGCTTACACGTTTTGTATGTGCCCCGGCGGCACTGTCATCAGCGCAACCTCCGAGGAAAACGGCGTTGTCACCAACGGCAT
>JAMPAE010000015.1 GCA_023667385.1 Ruminococcus sp. | reverse complement strand
TAATCAGCGCATACCATACAGGGAGAATAACATTAAATGCAATCGCTCTGCCTGCTGTGAAAATAACCGTATTTGTTAAAATGTTCATTGCGTATCTCCGATCTGTTGTGAAATGAAAAAAGAGCAAGCATTTTTATCGCGCTTGCTCTCGTTTTTTCTGTCTGTATTTGTTGTAGAAGTCTAACGCTCTGAGTACATAATCGCATTGTTTGTCAAATGGAATGGACTTTGGAATGAGTTGTCCGATACGCTTATCTCGGAACGGAGATTTTACCCTTTGATTAGGTTTGTCTTCGTCCATAATCGTATCAACTACTTCCTTAGTCAATCTGCCTTCGTTCAACGCCTTCCTCATGCGTATTGCCTGATCGTGTGACGGAGTGCAGTCGTTGTACTTGATTGCTTCAAACAACTGCTGCTGTGTTTCTTTCGGAAAGTATGAGATTTCCACTGCGGGGCGCATTGCGATTCTGCCTTCGTCAACAAGAGTGAGTATTTCGGGGACAAGTTCGTTCAGGCGAATATATCGCTGAATCTGCGTTTCGCTTTCTCCCGTTTGACGAGATAGCGCTTCACGAGAATAATTTAGTCCCACTGGGACTAAATTTTCTTTTTTCGGTCGGCCAGCTTGCCTTTTCATAGCATCCAATCTCATCTTGTACGCCTTCGCTTTCTCAGAGGGTAAGATTTTTTCTCGTTGAAGATTACTATCCACCATAGCAAGTATCGCTTCATCTCTTGAAAGTTCTTTCACTCTTGCAGGTATTGTTTCTATTCCTGCAAGTTCAAAGGCTCGCTTTCGTCTGTGTCCCGAAACCATTTCATACATACCGTTTTCTATCGGTCGTACAAGAACAGGTTGAATCAAACCTCGCTCTTTGATGCTCTCAACAAGTTCGTTCATACTTTCATCGTCACGAACCTGATATGGGTGGTCGGGGAAATCTACAATCTGCGTCAGTGGGATTGCAGTTACTTTGTTTTCTGATTTGCTGCTCAAAATTTCACCTCCGTGATTAAAGTTGATTAAATCAGAACAAGTTAAGTTCTATGTGAACCCTGAGTAATACATAATGTACCTCCTTACATTAAAAATGCCGTAGCTCTTTCATCTACGGCTATGTAACGGATTCAATTTTGAGCAATAAAAAAAGACCGATATTCTAAGATTATGTTCTTAAAAAATCGGTCTGATTTACTTTAATATTCAATTATTTAGTTATGTCACAGTTCAAATCCCTGCTGTTCAGGAAAAAGCTCATTTTGGTTCCCTCGGAAGTGAATGTGAAAAAAGGGCTGTAAAAGCACTGAAACTCCTTGATTTACAAGGAGTTTCAGCTATTGTTGCCATATTGGCAGTCAATCATGGTGCGAGAGACGGGACTTGAACCCGTACGAGTCGCCCCACACGCCCCTCAAACGTGCGCGTCTGCCGATTCCGCCACTCTCGCATATTAACTTGTTCATGCAAGTCACTTGTCTTATCCTGCTCAATCCTGATGAGCAGACGCTCACGTGACTCTTGCGGTTCCCAAAATTTTTTATTGCTTGGAGCGCAATAAAATTTTGACCGCTGCGCCATTTCAGCCTCGCTTAATCTGCCGCTGGCAGCGCTTCGGCTTCAATGCTGCCGATTCCGCCACTCTCGCATATTAACTTGTTAGACCGGCTTGCTCTCACAAGTGCCTATATAATATAGCACCAAATTCAGTTATTGTCAAGCATTTTTTGCATTTTTCTTCAGTTTTTTGTTTTGTGATGTGAAATTTCGGTCACTTACATTTTAATGTCATGCTTGTTTTCAGCATGGCTTCTCATTGTTCTTTTCGCACTGACCGTTTCTGCCATTATAATCATGCGGGCAGACAGCCACGTTTTCCTGCTGCCCGCCCGCAATACTAAATGAAATCAAATTAAAGTTCAGCAATCACTTCAACTTCGCAGAGAACTGCTTTCGGAAGTGCTTTCACTGCAACGCAGCTTCTTGCCGGCTTGGCAGTGAAATATTTACCGTAAACCTCGTTGAATGCGGCAAAGTCGTTGATGTCTGCAAGGAAGCAGGTGGTTTTTACAACCTTGTCAAGGCTTGTGCCTGCGGCTTCGCAAACTGCCTTGAGGTTTTCGCAAACCTGAGCTGTCTGTTCCTCAATTGTTGTTGCGTCAACATTGTTTGTTTTTGGGTTAATTGCAATTTGACCGCTTGTGAAAAGCATACCGTTTGCCTTAACCGCCTGTGAATAAGGTCCGATTGCACCCGGTGCATTTGTTGTTGAAACGTATTCCATTGTTATGACTCCTTTTTCAATATTAATCTGTTAATCAGTCACTTCAAAGCCGTTATCTTTGAGTGCTTTTTTGATTGCGACTATGTGAGCATAATCTCTGGTTTCAATGTCCAGCCTCAGATAGCAGTCCGTGATGTTCATGTCAAGGTCTGTGCTGTCATAATTTACTGCTGTTACATTACCGCCTGTTTCGGCGATTATGCTCGATACCTCTGAAAGCTGACCCGGCTTATCGGAAAGCGCAATTGTGATTGTTGCCGTTCTGCCGCCCATTTTAAGTCCTCTTTCAATGACCCTTGAAAGAATTGTGACATCAATGTTTCCGCCTGAAACAAGGCAGCAAACGTTTTTGCCCGCAATATCCGGAATTTTGCCTGCAAGAACTGCGGCAACGGGAACTGCACCTGCACCTTCTGAAATGAGCTTCTGCTGTTCAAGCAAAGTGAGGATTGCAAGGGCAATTTCGTCATCTGTAACCGTCACGATTTCGTCAACATATTTACTCACAAGCTCATATGTAAGGTCACCCGGGGTTTTAACTGCAATGCCATCGGCAATTGTTTGTACTTTGGGCAGGGTTTCAATTTTGCCGTCATGGATTGACCTTTCCATGCTGGCTGCGCCGCTTGCCTGAACACCATAAATTTTGCATGAGGGATTGAGCTGTTTAATTGTGTAGGCAACACCTGCAATCAATCCGCCGCCGCCGATTGGCACAACAACAGCATCAACACCCGGAAGCTGATTGAGAATTTCAAGGCCGATTGTGCCCTGACCGGCAATTACATCAGGATCGTTAAACGGATGGATGAAGCTGTAGCCATTAGTATCCCTGAGTTCAATTGCTTTGTTATATGCATCATCATAAACACCCTTAACCAGGCAAACCTGCGCACCATAGCGTTTTGTTGCTTCAACCTTTGAAATCGGTGCACCGTCAGGCAGGCAGATGATGCTTTTGATTTTGCTTCTTGTTGCAGCAAGTGCAACGCCCTGTGCATGGTTACCTGCCGAGCAGGCAATTACGCCCTTTGCCTTTTCTTCATCTGTGAGCTGGCTTATCTTAAAATATGATCCTCTTATTTTAAACGAACCTGTCACCTGAAGATTTTCTGTTTTGAGATATATTTTTGCGTCTGATCTGATATTCGGCGCATAAATCATGTCGGTTTCACGGGTAATCTCTTTGAGAACCTGAGCCGCCTTATAGACTCTGTCAAGTGTGACTGTATTTTTTTCGTTATCCATTACTTTATCGCCTCTCTTTTATCTTATCTATTCTAATACTAACGACTGCATTTGTCAAATAAAAATTTTTTGCCGTGCGAACGTTGCCTTTGGTGAAAATCATCAATTTTTAAGTTGGATTTTTATGAGCAAAAAATTAATAATTTTTTAATATTTGTATTGACTTTATTCGTTAAATGTATTATTATATAGAAAATACATGAGGATTTGACAAAAAGAACCTTATGCAAATAATACTTGGAGGTATTTAAAATGGATTTACAGATGATTAAAACTTTCATTATGGACAATTTGGAGGAAATCAAAGAAATTATCGCTTCTCTTCGCAAGTGCCTTGAGGCTCTTCTCAGCAGAGGTACAACAGACGAAGTTGAATAATTCTGATTGATTCTTCATCAAAATTTCATTCAAACAGATTAAATGACGTTTCTTTACTGAAGCGTCATTTTTTTGATTTTTTAGCTTAAAACAGGTTAAAATAAAAAAATTTTCACACTTTTGCAAAAAAGTCGCACTTTTTGTGCGATTTTTTCGTTTTTTGGCGGATATAGTGAAGGGCTCTTTAAAAGACCTTGCAAAGATGCATGACGATGCATTTCACAAAAAGGTTAACAGGTATAACGAAAGGAGAGAAAACTTGAAAGAACTTACTTCCAAAGAAAGGTTGTTTTGCACTTATTATTGCCTCAACCGCAACGGACGTGAATCCGCAGCAAAAAGCGGCTATAGATTTCCCGAACGTTCAGCAGCAAAATTGCTCAAGCGTGAAGAAATCAAGGCACAGATTATGCAAAATGATAAAAAGTGCAAAAACAGCAACAATGACGTTGCCGCCGGATATTACCGATTGGCCTTCGGCTGCGTTACAGATGCGGTCAGTCTGCTTTTTGAAGACGACGTGACCAAAGCACTGATTGAGCAGATGGATTTGTTCAATGTTTCGGAAATCAAGCGTCAGAAAAACGGAACTGTTGAAATCAAGTTTTTCGACAGATTAAAGGCACTTGAGAAGCTCGGAGAACTCAGCGCAGAAAATGAAGCAGGCAAAACCAGTTCACTTTACAGTGCAATTGAAAAGGGCGCAGCAGCGCTGAGAGGTGACAATGAGCAAGATTCAATTTGACAGTTTTTCAAAAAAGCAGCTCACTGCACTGACATGGTGGCATGATGATTCGCCGCATTGCGGCTGCGACGGAATCATTTGTGACGGTGCAGTCAGAAGCGGAAAAACAACCTGCATGGCAATCTCGTTTGTTGCATGGGCATTCTATCGCTTCAGTGACGCCGATTTTGCCCTTTGCGGAAAAACAATCACCTCACTCAGGCGCAACATTGTGACTCCCCTGCTGCCGATTCTCAGCGAGCTTGGCTTTACCTACAGTGAAAAGCGCTCACAAAACCTGATTGAAATTTCCATGAACGGACGCACAAACAGGTTTTACATTTTCGGCGGTCGGGATGAATCCTCTGCGGCACTGATTCAAGGCATGACCTTAACCGGAGTTTTGCTTGATGAGGTTGCACTGATGCCACGCTCATTTGTTGAGCAGGCAATTGCAAGATGCTCGCCGGCAGGCGCAAAGTTTTGGTTCAACTGCAACCCGGAAAATCCGCTCCATTGGTTTTTTGAGGAGTGGATCAAAAAGGCAAAAAGCAAAAACTGCCTTTATCTTCATTTTTTGATGAGTGATAATCCATCGCTTTCGGATGAGGTGCTGGCACGATATGAATCGCTTTACAGCGGTGCATTTTATGAGCGTTTTGTGCTTGGCAAATGGACAGCAACCGATGGGCTTGTTTATCCCGAAGCGGCAAAAGGCGCTTACACACTTGCTCCGCCTGATGAAAACGGCGAAAGCTTTTGCATTTCATGTGATTACGGCACGGTCAACCCAATGTCGATGGGACTTTGGAGTAAGCACGGTTCGGTTTGGTACAGGGAAAACGAGTACTATTATTCATCACGTGAACACGGCAGCCAGAAAACCGACGAGGAATACTATCAGGCTCTGCTTGAGCTTGCAGGCAAAAGAAAAATTGAAGCTGTCATTGTTGACCCTTCTGCTGCAAGCTTCATGGAATGTATCCGCCGCCACGGTTATTTCAAGGTGATACCTGCAAAAAATGACGTTGTTGACGGCATACACCGTGTTCACGAAGCGCTGAAAAGCGGAAAAATCAGAATCAGTCCGAGCTGCAAGGCAACGCTCAGGGAATTTGCGCTTTACAGATGGGACAACAATGTTTCAAAAGATGCTCCGAAAAAGGAGAATGATCATGCGATGGACGACATCAGATATTTTGTTGCAACCCACCTGACAAAGAGCGAAAACAGCTTTTTTGCTTTTGCGGCTCAAAGATAAAAGGAGTGATAATTTGGCAATAAGAAACAAAAAGAAAAACGAAAATTCAGATGAAACGGCACAGGCAACCACATCTTCCGTTGTTCAAACTTCAGTCAAAAGTCATCCGTTTCATCACATTGGGATGTATCTTCCCGAAAGGAGCTGCGACCTTGAGCTTTATCGCTCACTGCGTGAAGCCGTGCCGATTATTGACGCTGCAATTTATAAAATTGTGCGCCTGCTCGGCTCGTTCGAAGTCATTACAGATGATGAAAATGCAACGAAAAGGCTAAAACGCTTCCTTGAATCGGTTGATGTCGGCGGAACAAGGCAGGGTGCAGAAATGTTCCTTGCAACATTTTTTGAACAGCTTTTGACCTACGGTACGGCAGTTGGCGAAATGGTGATTGAAAACGGTAAATTTGCTCACCTTTTCAATGCAGATTTAAAAAGCGTTGCGCTCACTCAGGGAGAAAATCCGCTTGACATCATCATTTCGGCTGACAACGGAAACGGCAGCTTTGTTCCCGTGAAATGTCCGTCGCTTGTGCTCAAATGCGTACACAACCCCGAACCGGGCAAAATTTACGGCACGTCAATCCTCAAAGGTCTGCCGTTTGTGAGCAACATTCTGCTTCAAATTTACAACACCATCGGCATCAACTGGGAACGTGTTGGCAATGTACGTTTTGCTGTGACATATAAACCGCAAAACGATGCGATGGACAAAGCATATGCAAAAGACAGGGCGATTCAGGTTGCTTCGGAATGGAGCAAGGCAATGAGCGAAAACGGACCTGTCAGAGATTTTGTTGCAATTGGTGACGTTGAAATCAAAGCCATCGGTGCAGATAATCAGATTCTTGACAGTGAAGTACCTGTCAGGCAGATGCTTGAACAAATTGTTGCAAAGCTTGGCATACCGCCGTTTCTGCTCGGTCTGAACTGGTCATCAACCGAAAGGATGTCATCACAGCAGGCAGACATTCTCACAAGCGAAATTGACGCTTACCGCCGTGAGCTGAACCCAATCATCAGGCAGATTTGCTCGTTCTGGCTCAGGCTTCACGGTTATGAATGCGATTTTGACATTGAATGGAACAGCATCACACTTCAGGATATTGCGGAAATTGCAAAGAGCAATTATTACGAAGCTCAGACCGAAAAAATCAAAAGAGAAATTCAAGGAGGAGAAAATGGAAAATCAGAATAACGACCTGGCATTGATAAACAAACATTCAAGAAAGCCGCTCACTGAAAATCAGGTATACATCTTCAACGTTACCCTTTGCGACAATGAGATTGACCGTGATTTTGAACAGTTCACGAAGCAGGCACTTGAAGATTTATGCCCGATGTTTGAGGGCAAAACCGGAATTTTTGACCACAACATGAAATCATCGGGGCAATCTGCAAGGATTTTTAAAACATGGGTTGAAACCGATTCAACCAGAAAAACATCCCTTGGCGAGCCCTACAGTTGCCTGAAAGCAAAAGCATACATGGTCAGAACCAACAAAAATCAGGCTCTCATTGATGAAATTGAGGGCGGAATCAAAAAGGAAGTCAGCATTGGCTGTGCAATGGACAAAATCACTTGCTCAGTTTGCGGAAAAGAGATGAAATCGCACGAATGCAGCCACATTAAAGGCAAAACCTATGGCTCAAAGCTTTGCTTCGGAATTTTGAGCGAGCCGACTGATGCTTATGAATGGTCATTTGTTGCAGTGCCTGCTCAGAGAGAGGCAGGCGTGACAAAATCATTCACAATGCCCTCAGCAATAAATGATGAGAACCCAATCAACATCATCAAAGTTGCAAGCGGCGACATCGTACTCACAAAGGCACAGGCAAACAGCCTGCGTAACTATATCACATCACTTGAAAAATCCGTTGAAAGCGTTGACGGATACAAACAGGAAATCATCAGCAGCATCAAAAAGTATGCACTTATAGCGATACCTGAAATGGACACTGAACTTTGCTTTGCTCAGTGCAAAAGCATGGATATTTCACAACTGATGAACATGAAAAAAGCGTTCAAAGCTCATGCCGAACAGATTCTTTCGGCAGGCGTTCAGCTAAGTCCGCAAAACAAAAATAATAACAATGACAACAAAGCATTTAAAATTTAAGGAGGAAAATAATAATGGCTATTTATGAAAAAATTAAACTTGAAAAAGGACTTTACACAACAGGAAAGAGCTTCACAAAAACACTTGAGGAGCTTGACCCATCAGAAAATTACATCGGCACTTCACTTGAGGGACTTGATGCTTATCAGCGTCAGCTCAAACGTTTTGACATCAAGGTTGGCGGTGCAGGCAGCGACATGATTGAAAAATTCTTCAAAACATCAGATTCTGCGGTACTCTTCCCGGAATACGTCAGCAGAGCAGTTTATCAGGGCATCGCTGAAAACGACATTCTTTCAAAGATTGTTGCAACGGTCACCGAAATTGACGGCATGGACTATCGCACAATTGCTTCGATTCCATCTGACAGTGACCTTGAACTTGACGAAATTGCAGAGGGAACAGCAGTACCCGAAACAACAGTTAAAACTCAGGGCAACCTTGTTTCACTCAAGAAAAGGGGCAGAGCTCTTGTTGCTTCTTATGAAGCCATACGCTTCCAGCGCCTTGACCTTTTCACTGTTACACTCAAGCAGATTGGCGCATACATTGCAAAAACTCAGCTCAAAGATGCAATTAATGTGCTCATGAACGGTGACGGCAACGGTAATCCGATTACCACACTCAACACTGCATCAAGCGGCAAGCTCACCTATGATGACATGATTTCATTCTGGAACAACTTTGATCCATATAACCTCAATGCAATCATTGCTTCACCGGACGTAGCAGCAAAGCTGCTCAGCCTGAGTGAGTTCCGTGATGCTGCAGCAGGACTTAATTTTCATGCAACGGGCAAGCTTGTCACTCCGTTTGGTGCAGAGCTTCTCAAAAGCAGCGCAGTTAAAAGCGGAACTCTGATTGGTCTTGACAAAACCTGCGCACTTGAACAGGTTCAGGCGTGCGGTGTCACAACTGAATTTGACAAACTCATTGACCGTCAGCTTGAAAGAGCTGTTATCACAACAATTTCAGGCTTTTCAAAAATTTACACTGACGCATCAAAGGCACTCTCAGTCGGCGGTGTATCGGCATGATTGAGCCGATTGAAGTTTGCGCCGTTTTAAAGGAAAATTCAGACTTTGGGCAGATGGGAGCAACCGAGCTGCTGCTCCCCTGCCAAAGAGGGTTGGAATGGGTTAAACGGCATTTGAAAGATGACGCAGATGAAGATGACCCGCTGATTGCAAAAACTGCTGCCGCCCTCGCAAGGTTTTATCTTTTTCAAAAAAGCCTTGGTGAAACCGAGCGTTATGAAAGCTACAAGGCAGGCGACATGACTGTTCAGCGTGACATCGAAAAAGAATATGCCATTGAAAAAGAAATGCGTCAGCAGGCACTTGTTGATGCGGCTGAAATTCTAAAAGACGGAGGTTTTTATTTTGAGCTCTGTTGAACAAAATACGCTGAAAATTCTGGGCAAATCAGGCATTGCAATGAGCCTTGTTGAAGGAGAAAAGCTGACTGCGTTCAGGGCATTCATTCAGCCGCTCAGATATAAAAACAAACTTTACATTGACAAGAATGTGACCGAACTGCGATATGAAAACACAAGGAGGTTTTTGCTGCTTTCTCCGCCAAATGTTGACATCAGCGGTGCTGACGGACGGAGCAGCTTCATTTCCGACGGCAATCAGGAATACGCAGTGAACCACAGCGAGCTTATTATGCTCGGCAACAAGCCCATGTATCGCTGGTCCATCATCCATTTCAGAAACTGAGGTGATTTCAATGACAGCAACAGACATCATCAATGGGTTGGTTGGAAGCATCAACAATGATTTCAGCGGCTTGGAACTTTATGAGGCACTGACCGCATTTGACCGTGAGGACATTCCCCATCCGCTTACGAAAACCTATTTCGTTTTCGAAATCGGCAGCAGCAACATCAGTTATTCCACTGACGAGCAAGGCAGGCAGCACACAAAAACAGAGCTTGCAATTTTGGTCAACGTTTATGTTTCATTCAATGACAAAACCATCAAAGCCTATGAGGACTGCGAAAACGTGTTTTCTTATTTAAAAGGCAGACTTGAAAAAACCATGACTGGCTACAGTATCGGCGAAGTCAAGGTTGACAAGGATTTACACGCTTTCAAAATTCCATGCAAGCTGCTTTACAACTATGATGAGGCAGTGTAAAAACCAAAATTGATTTTAATATGCGGGTAAACGCTTTCAATAAATATAAAGTATTCCCCGCAATATAAAAAGAAAAACCGTATCCGTGAATTAACATGGATACGGTTTTTGAGTTGAGTTTAATCAGCTAATTTTGAAAATGCGTTGTCGAAATCGGCAAGGATGTCGTCGATGTGCTCTGTTCCGATTGAAAGACGAATCGTGTTCGGCTTGATGCCCTGATCGGCAAGCTCCTCTGCTGTCAACTGTGAGTGAGTTGTGGTTGCCGGGTGGATAACAAGTGATTTCACGTCTGCAACGTTTGCAAGCAGCGAGAAAATCTCAAGGTTATCAATGAATTTATGCGCTTCGGCTTCACCGCCCTTGATTTCAAAGGTGAAGATGCTTGCACCGCCGTTGGGGAAATACTTTTCATAAAGTGCATGATCGGGATGATCCGGCAAAGACGGATGATTTACCTTTTCAACAAGCGGATGCTTTGAAAGATATTCAACAACTTTTTTGGTGTTTTCAGCGTGTCTGTCGAGTCTGAGTGAAAGCGTTTCAACGCCCTGAAGCAGCAGGAATGCATTGAACGGAGAAATTGCTGCACCAATGTCACGCAAAAGAATTGCTCTGATATATGTCACAAAAGCGGCAGGGCCTGCGGCATCAACAAATGAAACGCCGTGATAGCTTGGGTTAGCATCTGCAATCGGAGCATATTTTCCGCTTGCCTTCCAATCAAATTTGCCTGAATCAACAATGACACCGCCGAGCGTTGTTCCGTGACCGCCGATGAATTTGGTTGCAGAATGAACAACGATGTCTGCTCCGTGCTCAATTGGGCGAATGAGATAAGGTGTGCCGAAAGTGTTGTCAATAACAAGCGGCAAGCCGTGCTTGTGAGCAATTTCGGCAATTGCATCAATGTCAGGAATGTCACTGTTTGGATTGCCGAGTGTTTCAAGATAAACAGCCTTTGTGTTCGGCTGAATTGCACCTTCAATTTCAGCAAGGTTGTGAGCGTCAACAAAAGTTGTTGAAACGCCGAACTGTGAAAGCGTGTGTGCAAGCAGGTTATATGTTCCGCCGTAAATTGTCTTTTGGGCAACGATGTGGTCACCTGCCTGAGCAAGAGCCTGAATTGTATAGGTAATTGCGGCAGCACCCGATGCAACTGCAAGGGCGGCAACACCACCCTCAAGAGCAGCAATGCGCTTTTCAAAAACGTCCTGGGTTGAGTTTGTCAATCTGCCATAGATGTTTCCTGCATCTGCAAGACCAAACCTTGCGGCGGCGTGCTCGCAGTTACGGAACACGTAAGATGTTGTTTGATAAATCGGCACTGCCCTTGAATCTGTTGCGGGGTCGGGCTGTTCCTGACCAACGTGAAGCTGAAGTGTTTCAAATTTATAATTTTTACTCATGATAATCAAAATCCTTTCAAGTCAAATATTTTAATAGAATGTTTAAGAAAAATTTTCCGGTTAAAAAATCAATGCTGAAATCACATTCGACCGAAGCGGAAATTAATTCTGAGAAGATGTGTAAATTTAAGTTTCATGGTCTACCTCCAATGCCTATTAAATTAATAGGTTAAGTGGATTATAGCACTGTGTGCAGAATATGTCAAGAGTTTTTTGAAAATTTTTTTACTTTTGTTTGAAAGATAAATCAGCGATAAGGCTTGTAAATTTATTTTTTTATGGTATCATATTCGGGTATTCACTCATCAGCGCAGGTTTATGGCGCAAAAAACGTTGGTTTTGTGAGGTAAAAAGCATATGAGAATGAGAAAAAAGAAAAACCTTGAACCGAGGCTTGAAAATTGCAGCGATTATCTGATTGATGTTCCGAGGGAAAAATTTGAATATGGCATTGAACCTGAAAAGCACCTGATTGATTTTGAGCAGCTTTTTGGTAATAACAACCCGATACGGCTTGAAATTGGATGCGGAAAAGGTCAGTTTGCAAGGGAAATTGCTTCGCAAAACCCAAACATCAACTTCATCGCCGTTGAAATCAACAAGAATGTCATTGTTCAGGCGTGCGAAAAAGCAAAGGAGGCAGGGCTGAAAAACATCAAGTTTTTCATCATCGGTGCAGAACGACTTGACCTTTACATTCCTGAAAACAGCATTGAGTTGATTTATCTCAACTTCTCCTGTCCGTTTCCGAAAACACGCTATGCAAAGCACAGATTGACTCACAGCGGCTTTCTTGAAATATATAAGCGTATTCTCAGGCAGGACGGAGAAATCCATCAAAAAACCGATAATATGCACTTTTTTGAGTTTTCGCTTTCAGAATTTTCAAAGTGCGGCTTTGCACTTGAAAACATCTCACTTGATTTGCACAACAGCGGCTTTGAGGGCAACATCATGACCGAATATGAAAAGCGATTCACCGACCTCGGTCAGCCGATTTACAGATTGGAAGCAAAAAAACAAAATTAAAGCAAATAAAATGTGCGGGCAGAACCCTGATTGATTCAGAGATTCTGCCCGCAATATTTTTGTGAAACAAAACTTAAAACAAGCCTGTGATTTTTCCGCTGTCATCAACATCAATTCGTTCTGCCGCAGGGTGCTTCGGAAGCCCCGGCATGGTCATGATGTCGCCGGTTAAAACAACAACAAAGCCTGCACCTGCGCTCATTTTAACGTTTCTGACAGTTACAGTGAAATGCTCCGGTGCACCAAGCTTTTTCGGGTCGTCGGAAAAACTATACTGCGTTTTTGCAATGCAAACGGGGCAATTGCCAAAACCAAGCTGCGTCAGACGTTCAACCTGCTTTTTTGCCGCAGGAGTGAGTGAAATTCCGTCACCGCCATAAACTTTTTTGACAACCGCTTCGATTTTTTCCTCAATTGTCATTTCATCGCCATAGCTGAATGTGAAGTTTGCTTCTTCCTCTTCACAAAGGCGAACAACCTCTTTTGCAAGCTCCTCGCCGCCTTTTCCGCCCTCTGCCCAAACATTGGAAAGGACAACGTTGACGCCAAGCTGTTTACATTTTTCAATGATGAACTCAATTTCCCTGTCAGTATCAGTCGGGAAACGGTTGACTGCAACAACACATGGAAGCCCGTAAACATTCTTGATGTTAGAAACGTGACGAAGCAGATTCGGAATGCCTTTTTCAAGGGCATCAAGGTTTTCATCTGCAAGCTCGGTTTTTGCAAGTCCGCCGTGCATTTTCAGCGCACGAACTGTTGCAACCATAACAACTGCTGACGGTTCAAGGTTTGCGGTTCGGCATTTGATGTCAAGGAATTTTTCTGCACCGAGGTCAGCGCCGAAGCCTGCCTCTGTGATTGCATAATCGCCGAGCTTCATTGCAGTTTTTGTTGCAATGACTGAGTTGCAGCCATGGGCAATGTTTGCAAACGGACCGCCGTGAACAAGTGCAGGGGTACCTTCGAGCGTCTGCACCAAATTCGGCTTGATTGCATCTTTCAAAAGTGCCGTCATTGCGCCGACTGCGTTTAAATCCTTTGCTGTGACAGGCTTATCATCAAAGGTATAACCGACGATGATTTTGGAAAGTCTTTCTTTCAAATCTGCAATTGAGGTTGCAAGGCAGAACACTGCCATGATTTCAGAAGCAACGGTGATGTCAAAGCCATCTTCACGGGGCACTCCGTTCATTCTGCCGCCAAGTCCGTCCGTTACAAAACGAAGCTGGCGGTCATTCATGTCAACGCAGCGCTTCCATGTGATTTTTCTCACGTCAATGCCAAGCTCGTTGCCCCGCTGAATGTGATTGTCAAGCATCGCCGCAAGCAGATTGTTTGCAGCACCGATTGCATGAAAATCGCCGGTGAAATGCAGGTTGATGTCTTCCATCGGAACAACCTGAGCGTAACCGCCGCCTGCCGCACCGCCTTTCACCCCGAAAACAGGGCCGAGTGACGGTTCACGCAAAGCAACAACAACATTCTTGCCAATTCGCCTCATGCCGTCTGCAAGGCCGATGGTGGTTGTGGTTTTGCCCTCGCCTGCCGCAGTGGGTGTGATTGCGGTGACAAGAATCAGCTTGCCGTTTTTGCCGTTGCTGTCAAGGATGGACAGATCAATTTTCGCCTTGTGGTTTCCGTATTGTTCAAGGTATTTTTCGTCAATACCTGCTGTTTTGGCAATATCCTTGATATGCTTCATTTTGCAGCTTTGAGCAATTTCAATGTCGCTGAGATTTGCCATGGTATAAGCCTCCTGTAATATTTTCTTCGTATTTATAAACAATCAAAGCTGACAAAAGATAAATATGCTCTTGTCAGCTTGATAAGTTTTTATTGATAATTAATGATGGAACAGGCGCATTTTTGTGAATGACATAACCATGTCATATTTGTTGCAGCAGTCGATAACTGCATCATCACGGATTGAGCCGCCTGGCTGTGCAATATATGACACACCGCTTTTCTTTGCTCTTTCAATGTTATCACTGAACGGGAAGAATGCATCTGAACCAAGAGCAACACCGCTGATTGATGCAAGATACTCCTCCTGCTCCTTTTGTGTGAACGGTTCGGGCTGAACGGTGAAATATTTCTGCCAGTTGCCTTCTGCGCAAACATCTTCTTCGTTTTTGTTGATGTAACCGTCAATTACGTTGTCCCTGTCGGGACGCTTCATTGTTGGCAAAAACGGAAGTGACAAAACTTTTTCGTGCTGTCTGAGGAACCATGTATCTGCCTTTGTGCCTGCAAGGCGTGTGCAGTGGATTCTTGACTGCTGGCCTGCGCCAACACCGATTGCCTGACCGTCAACGGCATAGCAAACCGAGTTTGACTGCGTATATTTGAGTGTAATCAAAGCAATGATAAGGTCTCTTTTTGCGCTGTCGGGAAGCTTTTTGTTTTCTGTAACAATGTCTGAAAGCAAAGCTTCGTTAATTTCAAAGTTATTTCTGCCCTGTTCAAAAGTGATTCCGAAAACCTGCTTACGCTCAATTGGAGCAGGAACATAGTTCGGATCAATTTTAACAACGTTATAGTTACCTTTTCTTTTCTGCTTGAGGATTTCAAGTGCCTTGTCTGTATAGCCGGGAGCAATGACGCCATCTGAAACCTCACGCTTGATGAGCATTGCGGTTGTTTCGTCGCAAACATCCGAAAGTGCAATCCAATCGCCGAATGAGCACATTCTGTCTGTTCCTCTTGCCCTTGCAAAAGCGCAGGCAAGCGGTGATTCATCAAGGCCTTCAACATCATCAACAAAGCAAGCCTTTTTAAGCTTGTCGCTCAGCGGCAAACCAACTGCTGCTGAGGTTGGGCTGACGTGCTTGAATGAGGTTGCAGCCGGCATTCCAAGTGCTTCTTTGATTTCACGAACAAGCTGCCATGAGTTGAAAGCATCAAGGAAATTAATATAGCCGGGACGGCCTGCGAGGATTTCAATCGGGAGGTCGCTTGCATCCTCCATGAAAATTTTTGACGGCTTCTGATTCGGGTTGCAGCCGTATTTCAATTCAAATTCTTTCATAACTAAAACCAATTATTTCTGCGGTATGCGCTTTGGTTTGCTGAAAACTTTCAGCGCAATACCCATGAGAAAAACCTTTCAATTAAATTAAACTTTGAGTTCTGATTTGATTTCAACGTCGCTGTAGCGTTCAAGAATCGGAGCAGCAACGTCAGCAAGAAATTCATCAACCTGTGATGCACTTCTTCCGGTATATTTGAGAGGATCAAGCTGACTTTCGATTTCCTGCTTTGAAAGCGGGAATGCATCATCTTCGGCAATGCGGTCAATCAAATCGTTCACTCCGCCCTCAAGCTTAACCTTTGCGGCAGCAGCATGAGAATGAACACGAAGTGCTTCGTGAAGCTCCTGACGGTTTCCGCCGCGTCTGACAGATTCCATCATGATGTTTTCGGTTGCCATGAACGGGAGCTTTTCCATCACACGACGGTTAACAACCTTATCATAAACAACAAGACCGTTTGTCACATTAATGTATATGTTGAGAATTGAATCAACAGCGAGAAAAGCCTCTGCGGTTGAGATACGCTTGTTTGCACTGTCATCAAGGGTTCTTTCAAACCACTGTGTACCTGCTGTGATTGCAGGGTTGATTGAGTTGATGATGACATATCTTGCAAGGGCGCAGATACGCTCGCTTCTCATCGGGTTGCGTTTATACGGCATTGCAGATGAGCCAATCTGATTTTTCTCAAATGGTTCTTCCATTTCTTCAAATGACTGCAAAATACGCATATCATTTGCAAATTTATATGCACTTTGAGCGAAGCCTGAAAGCACTGAAAGAAAATATGCATCAACCTTTCCTGAATAGGTCTGACCTGAAACAGGTACACAGCCGTCAAATCCCATGTCCTCAGC
>JAMPAE010000159.1 GCA_023667385.1 Ruminococcus sp. | reverse complement strand
GTCAAGCGTGATGTTAGGAAATTTATGTAAAAAATGGACAGTTTCTTTTCAAATTGGCATTTCAGCCGATTTTTCGTTTGTTTTCATATTTTGTCATGTGAGTAAACTTTCTATATATAATAGAAAAGAAGTGTTGTCAAATTAGCACATCAATTGCCGAATTTTTCTTCATCACGGTTGTTTTTTTTTAGTTTTCATGTATAATGTACCTGTATAATTTTGTAATTTGGACAAGAGAGTGCTTTTGGGGCACGAGGTGATTGAATGATAACAGAGGAATTTTTTGCTCTCAGAAAAAAGATAATTGAAAAAGATTTTACACGCATGAACGATATGCAAAAGCAGGCAATTTTCCACACGGAAGGTCCGCTTCTGATTCTTGCAGGCGCAGGCAGCGGAAAAACCACAGTGCTTGTTAACCGCATTGCGAACATTGTCAAATACGGCAACGCCTATAATTCAACGAATGTTGCATTTGAGCCAAGCGAGCACGACGTTGAGCTGATGAAGCAATATCTTGAAAGCGGCGATGACGACTTGCTGTTCGACATTGAAGATTTGCTTTGCGATGATCCTGCAAAGCCGTGGCAGATTCTTGCAATCACATTCACAAACAAGGCGGCAAATGAGCTTAAAGAGCGCCTTGAAAAAATGCTTGGCGAACCTGCAAAGGAAATTTGGGCAAGCACGTTCCATTCGTGCTGCGCAAGGATTCTTCGCCGCAATGCAGACAGAATCGGCTATTCATCAAGCTTTACAATTTATGATACAGACGATGCAAAGCGTTTGATTAAAGAATGTCAGCGTCAGCTCGGTATCAAAGACAGCTCGCTTTCGCACAAATCAATTCTAAACGAAATCAGCCGCTCAAAGGATTGTCTCATCACGCCTGACGAATACATCACTCAGGCAGGCAAGGATGCCCGTGCACTGCGCATCGGTCAGTGCTATAAAATGTATCAGCAGGAGCTGAAAAAGGCTGACGCAATGGATTTTGATGACATGATTGTCAACACGGTGAATCTTCTTGAAACCTGCAAGGACGTCAGGGAGTATTATCAGCGTCGCTTTAAGTATATCATGGTCGATGAATATCAGGACACAAACCATGCTCAGTTCAAGCTGACTCAGCTTCTTGCCGATGGCTACAGAAACATCTGCGTTGTCGGTGATGATGATCAAAGTATCTATCGTTTCAGGGGTGCAACGATTGAGAACATCATGAATTTTGAGTATCAATATAGAAATGCGCTGACAATCAGGCTGGAGCAAAACTACCGCTCCACACAGACGATTCTTGATGTTGCAAACGAAGTGATTGCAAACAACAGCAAGCGAAAGGGCAAAAATCTTTGGACAAGCAACCCTGTTGGTGATAAGGTGAAGATTCACACCGCATCGGACGAGAGAGATGAGGCTCAATATATAAGCGATTTAATTTCAGAAAACGTCAGCAGCGGCGATTACAAGTTCAGTGACCATGCCGTGCTTTACAGAATGAATGCCCAGTCGAACTCACTTGAGCAAAGCTTTGTCAGGGCCGGCATTCCTCACAGAATCATCGGTGGAGTTCGTTTCTATGACAGAGCGGAAATCCGTGATGCAATTGCTTATCTGACTGTTGTCAACAACCCAAGCGATAACATTAGGCTCAGCCGAATCATCAATGTTCCCAAAAGGGGTATCGGTGACACAACGGTTAACCACGCTTTTGAAATTGCCTCCGGGCTTGGTGTGAGTGTTTTTGAGGTAATCTCGCACGCAGATGAATATGAAGCACTCAGACGTGCATCGGGCAAACTCATGGAATTTGCAAAGATGATTCAGCAGCTTAACGAAAAGGTTGACTCGGTTCATCTTGATGAAATTTTCAAGGAGATTCTTGACAAGGTTGGCTATATCAGCTATCTTGAAGCTGACAAGGAAAAGGGTGCCGATCGAATTGAGAATATCTCTGAGCTTGTGACGAACCTTGTAACATATGAAGTTGAAAACGAAGAAGCAACGCTTTCAGGTTTCCTTGAAGAAGTTGCACTCATGACGGATATTGATAACTATAACGCTCAAACCGATGCAGTTGTTATGATGACTTTGCATTCAGCAAAAGGCTTGGAGTTCCCCGTTGTGTTCATTCCCGGCATGGAAGAGGGCATCTTCCCCGGTCATCAGAGTATGTACTCACCCGAAGAAGTGGAGGAAGAGCGTCGCCTTGCTTATGTCGGAATCACAAGGGCAAGGGAAAAGCTTGTTCTTTGCAATGCATATACAAGAATGTTGTTTGGCTCAACAGCACGCAACCTTCCGTCAAGGTTCATCACGGAAATACCGGGCAACCTTGTTGAAAAAAGCGGTAACTATGGTGAAAGAACAGTGTTCACCCGCAAGCGTGAAAGCGATGTTGAAATCAAATCCTCAACCTCAACCCTTGCCTACAGCGGCAGCGGATACCTTTCAAAGCAGCGCAAGGCAGCAACCGCTGCACCTGCATCAAAGCCTCAGCCGTCATCGGTTAAATATAGTCAGGGCGATACGGTTATCAGCAAGGTGTTCGGTCAGGGCGTTGTCATCAGTGTTAAGCCAATGGGCAACGATTCAATGCTTGAAATTGCTTTCGACAGTGCAGGCACGAAAAAGCTCATGGCAAACTATGCAAAGCTTGAAAAAGCTTAATTGGTAATTAGAAGTTACGGATTTGCGGATATAGCTTTGACAAATTTAAGTAACTAATTAAAAAGGAGAATAATTATGAAGAAGGCAATCAAAAAATCAATCAGTGTTTTACTCAGTATCATTATGATATTCGGCGTGTCATCAGTTGCATTTGCAGCAGGAGAAGCTGTGACGCCTGTTATCGTTGTCAGCGGAATGGGTTCACGTCCGCTTTACGGCGAGGACGGCGAGGCTGTTTTCCCGATGCAGAGTGAGACTATAATCAAAAGCGTTGCAGAAATGATTTTGCCGTTGGGCGGCTCAATCGCAATGGATAACTGGGAAATTTTTGCAAAATACGGCGTTGAGCCGATTCATGCTTTGTTTGCCGACCTTGCCTGTGATGAAAACGGCAATTCTGTTAATAAGGTTACGCCGACTCTTTATCCTGAGTCATCGGGCAATTATGAGGTATTCACAAATGCCGATGAAACAGAAACCGCCGAAACCGCAATGGTACGCACTCTTGCAGATAAAATCGGATATGATAACACATACTTTTTCAACTATGACTGGCGCTTCAACCCGATGATGCTTGCAGATGAGCTTGATGAAATGGTTGCAAAGGTAAAGGCAGAAAAGAAGTGTGAAAAGGTTTCGCTTGTCGGAATGAGCTTCGGCGGCATGATCATTTCCGCATATATCTATAAATACGGCACCGACAGCATCAAAAACATGGTTTATGCTTCAACCGCATTCAACGGTGTTGAGCTTGTTGGTCAGCTTTTTGCAGGCAACATTGAAATTGAGCTTGGCGCAGCGCTGAACTACCTGACTTCATTTTCTCAGGGTATTGAATTTCTTTCCGCAATCCTCGGTGTGAGCACAAAGGTGCTTGAAACTTATGGCGTAAAAGGTAAGCAGGCGGTTAATGATTATCTTAAAAAAGTGATCGACGTTTTGTCATATCCTGCTTATACCGAAGTTTTTGCTGACACCTTTGGTGCATTCCAGGGAATGTGGTGCCTGATGCCGATTGAATATTACGAAGCATCAAAGCAGTTCATGTCAAACACAATCAATCTCAGCGGCAGCTTCTATGAAGAAGTTGAAGATTACCTGTTTAACGTTCAGGCAAACACACCTGAGCTGATTGCAAAGGCTGAAGCTGACGGAGTTAACGTATATATTGTTGGTGCTTACGGCTATTCTGGAATCCCTGTTTCGGCAGGCAGTGCAAACCATACCGATAACCTCATTGATACATATTTGATGACCGGCAACAGCGTTGTTGCACCTTATGGTAAAACGCTCAGCGATGTTGAATATTCAAATGACGATTTCTGCACAAAGCATAATCATGTTTCAACAGATAATGTGATTGATGCAGGCGGCTGTTTCCTTCCGGAGCAGACATGGTTCATCAAAAACATGAGGCACGTTGAATATAAGGTCAACACACGCTCTGCAAACCTTGTTGCATGGCTTGCTTCAAATGAAAGCAAGGTTGACGTACACACAAGCGAAAGCTATCCGCAGTTTATTGAGCTTACAGTAAGCAGCGGCGAATATAAATCGCTGACAGACGGCGTCAAGCTTGACGGCGTTGACGTGAAGCCGAGCGCACTTTCGGTGTTCAAAGCTTTAATTAAAAATATAATCAATGCAATATTGAAATTTCTTAATTTGGGTTTAGTTTTATGAAGTATTATAATGTAAAAGATTTCGGTGCTGTTGGTAACGGTACACATGACGATTCAAAAGCAATTCAACAGGCAATTGATCTTTGCAGTGAAAGCGGCGGAGGTATGGTTGTGCTTGAAAGCGGAAATGTTTTTTTCAGCAGTTCAATCGCCCTGAAGAAAAACGTTGAACTTCACATCCAAAGGGGAGCAATGCTCAAAGCAACGGATAATATTGATAATTATATCCGCCCGTGCAGCACAATCAATGACCCGAAAACT
>JAMPAE010000158.1 GCA_023667385.1 Ruminococcus sp. | reverse complement strand
AAGCAGTGTAACAATTTTGACATCGTGTTTTCAGACTTTTATGCTATTATTTGACGGGTAATATACACACATTGATTTTTTGTCGGACAGCATTAAAAACAATCGGCAAAAAAACAACCCCACCCAACAGGTTCATTCCTGTCAGATGGGATTCAATGCTGCATTTATCTGCGGATGATAGCTGTGAAAAGCAGCACTGCCTTACCCGCAATACAAAAAAAGCAAGTGCTTAAAACCTCAGGCTTTTGTCCTCACCGATACCGCTCATACCGTCAAGGATATATTTGTTTCCGTCAGGGTCGCAGACGTATCCGGTCAGCTCGCCGAACGTGATGTGATAATTGATGTCGATTACACCGCCGGGAACACGCATAAGGAAGCGGTCTCCAATGTCAAAAATGATGTCAACCATGCCGTAAACATCCTTGATGCGCCATTTGTTGAACTCAATGTGCTCAAATCTGACAGGAGTCAGCAGCGTTGTTTTGCCCTCAAACCAAATCAGGTTTTCGTTGTAGTCATTCTGATTGATTGACTGATTTCTTGTCAGGTTAAAGCCGAAATACTGACTTTTGCCGTCGATTTCCTTTTTGCCCATTGTGGTAACCCAATCGTAATGGGAAACATAAGGATAATATCCACGATGGTCATCAATGATTGCGGTGCTATCCTCGTCAGCTTCATATCGCTGACCGTTGATTTCAATGTAACCACTGACCTTGAACAAATCTTTTTGAGAATAAAGCGGGCGGTTGTCACCAAACGGAATTGAAACAATGCTTGGCAGTGAAACCCTTTCCAGCGCAACGTCATATCCGATTGTGCCGTTTTTGCTGTCGGTTGCAGAACCTGAGACAAACGCCTTGCCCTGTTCAAAGTGATTAATGCATTTGAGCTTGACCTTTTTGCCAAGCGATTCGGTTGTGTCACCGTTGAGCAGCGTTGCCGAAATCACAGCCTTGCTTTTCGGGAACATATCCTGCCAGTAAGTCACCTTTCTTGTGTGCTTATCATAGCAGATTGTGAGTGCAGTTCCGAACAGAGCCATGTCGCAGACCGCTGTGAGCAAAATCACATCTTTAAGGTTAACTTCAATTGCCTCCCAAAGGGTCAGCTTCATTTTGTTGAGCGCATTCGGAAATTTTGACGGACGGTCAATACTCAAAAAGTCCATACGCTCAAATTCCTTGTCAAATGTTCCGAAATAAGCTCTGCCGCTTGGGTCAACAATGTTATTCGGTGTTGGAACAGCCTTGCGCTTTTCCGAAAGTACATCATAAAAAGTCTTCATTATAATCTCCTCTATTCTTAAATGTTTTGTCAGATTTCTCCTGACTTAATTATATTACATTGTTAAAACGGTGTCAATATCAATCAGTAATTAGGGATGAGGAACAGCTTTTAATGTAACACGCTGCAGGGTTTACGGTTATGGTCAGGCATAATCCACGGAAAAGCCCTCCGACAGGGCACATCGGAGGGTTGATTATTAATTCACTATATTATGAAAACATTGGTGTTGAAAGATAGCGGTCGCCGGTGTCGGGGAAAAGGACAACGATTACCTTGCCTTTGTTTTCCGGGCGTTTTGCAAGCTGTGACGCTGCAACAAGTGCTGCACCTGATGAAATGCCAACAAGGAAGCCCTCGCTTCTTGCAAGATTTCTGCCGGCTGCAAAAGCATCATCATTTTCAACGGTGATGATTTCATCATAAATTTTTGTGTTGAGCGTGTCAGGCACGAAGCCTGCGCCGATTCCCTGAATTTTGTGCGGACCCGAAACACCCTTTGAAAGCACAGGTGAGCCTGACGGCTCAACAGCAACAATCTTTATGTTCGGATTTTTCGATTTGAGATACTCGCCGACGCCGGTAACCGTTCCGCCGGTGCCGACACCTGCAACAAAAATGTCAACTTTTCCGTCGGTATCATTCCAAATTTCAGGGCCTGTTGTGGCACGATGAATTGCAGGGTTTGCAGGGTTTGTGAACTGACCCGGAATGAAGCTGTTCGGAATTTCTTTCGCAAGTTCTTCGGCCTTTTCAATTGCGCCTTTCATGCCCTTCGCACCATCTGTGAGCACAATTTCAGCGCCATATGCTTTGAGCAGGTTGCGGCGTTCAACGCTCATCGTTTCGGGCATTGTGAGAATTGCTTTATAGCCACGGGCAGCGGCAACCGATGCAAGACCGATGCCTGTGTTTCCGCTTGTTGGCTCAATGATTACTGAATCAGGTTTGAGGATACCTTTTGCTTCGGCATCTTCAATCATTGCCTTAGCAATCCGATCTTTTGCGCTGCCTGCCGGGTTGAATGATTCCAGTTTTGCAAGCACTGTTGCTTCAAGACCTGCTTCTTTTGCGTAATTTGAAATTTTAACAAGCGGTGTATTTCCGATTAAGTCAGTAATTTTTTCATAAATTTTCATGATGATTTGCTCCTTTATAATAAGTTATATTGTTATATTCAAGTTAATATTAATGTTTAAAAATGCACTCAATGACAACATCGTTCATATATCTTTGTTATTTTCATTGTGTTTCGCCTCCGTAAAGATATATCCTATCAAACCTACTCATTTGATAGGTTTATTTTATCACTGTTTTTTCTCTTTGTCAATAGTGAATTTACATTTTTTTCATTTGATTAAGATTTTTCTTGACGATGAGCAAACGGTGTGTTAAAGTTATATGCGAAAACAAGTCAAAGGTTGTGGAAATCATGCTTGAAGAAATGAAAAAACGTGTTTGCAGCGCTAATCTTGACCTTGTTGCAAAGGGCGTTGTAATTTATACATGGGGAAACGTCAGCGAAATTGACCGGGAAAGCGGCCTTGTTGTCATCAAGCCGTCAGGCGTTGACTATAGCACCATGACTGCCGATGACATGGTTGTTGTTGAGCTTGAAAGCGGCAAAGTTGTTGATGGCAAATGGAAGCCATCATCAGATACGCCGACTCACCTTGAACTTTACAGAGCCTTCCCTGAAATCGGCGGAATCACTCACACTCACTCAACAAATGCGGTTGCTTTCGCCCAAGCAGGCAAAAGCATCCCCGCACTCGGAACAACACACGCCGACTATTTTTACGGTGACATTCCCTGCACAAGAGAACTGATGAAGGCTGAGGTTGAAAGCGCATATGAAGCCAACACAGGCAAGGTCATTGTTGAAACGATTAAAGAAAAAGGCTATGACCCGATGGCAATTCCGGGAATCGTTGTCAAAAGCCACGGCCCGTTTTCATGGGGCAAAAGCGGTGCAGAATCCGTTTACAATGCCGTTGTGATGGAAAAGGTTGCGGAAATGGCAATCAAAACGCTCACGCTCAACCCCGAAAGCGCAATGATGCAGTATATTCTTGACAAGCACTATAACAGAAAGCACGGCGCAAATGCCTATTACGGTCAAAAGTAAATTAATAAAACGATAGCTCCCCGACTCATCTGAATCGGGGAGCTTTATTATGTCTAATTACCTCGGAACTTCCTTAGTATTTGATGGTATACAAATCGGTTGAGTTGCCTTTAATGGTTGAACTGAGTGTAACTTCTGATATTGAAGCGGTCATGCTGAATGTCAGCGGCATTTTGATCACAAGCTTTGTCAGCCTGCCTTTGGAATCCAGCGTTGCAGTGAGCTGTGTTCCGGAATAAACTGCCTTTGATGATTTAACCTTGATGCCTAAATCAAGGTCAGCAAAATCCAGTGTGTTTGTTACGCTCTCATTGCCAACCGCTTTAACCGACTTTTTGCCGTCAAAGGTTGCAGTTTCCGATTTAAGCTTGATTGTGAGAACCTTGCCTGAATCGGTTTTCTTTTCGGTTGCAGATGCAACATTTGCGGTGCTGAGCTTTGCATTTTTGCCATATGGCGGAATGATTTCAGCGGCACTGTCCTGCGCAAGGTTATATTTAACAGTTTCGCTTTCCCCGGACATATTTTTGAGCACAGTGTTGAGGACATTGATTATTGATTTTGCGGAACAATCTGTGCACTTCATGTCAATGGTACTTGTGTAAGTAACCGTTCCCTTTTTGAGCTTTTTGGCATTGTTGATTGCGGTGTTATAAGCTGAAACAATCTTAGCGGTGTCGGCGGCAGTTTTGACTGTTACCGCATTGCTTGCGTCATACCATGTGGTTTTCTTGTTTGCGGTTTTATATGCTCTGACTTTGAACGAATATGAAGTTGAAGCTTTAAGGCTCTTAACAGTATATGAGCATGAGGTAACATCTGCAAGCTTAACCCATTTGTCGCCTTTTTTCTGATATACACGGTAGCCTGATGCGCCTGAAATTTTGCCCCATTTAAGGGTGACTGAATTTTTGGTTGATGAAGTTGAAGAAATTGCAGCCTTTGTCACAGCCTTAGTTTTACATTTAATCGTGTCGCTGTTTGCGCCCCAAGTTGTCAGCACACCGTTTTTGGTGTATGCCTTAACTCTGAACGAATAAGTTGTTGATGCTTTCAGTTTTTTGACAGTGATTGAGGTTGTTTTTGCGTTGACAGTTTGAACTGTTTTCCATTTGTCGCCGCTTTTCTGATAAATACGATAGCCTGATGCATTTTTGGCCTTGCCCCATTTGATCGTGACAGAATTTGTTGTTGAGGTATAGCTGAGAGAAGT
>JAMPAE010000157.1 GCA_023667385.1 Ruminococcus sp. | reverse complement strand
GTATTCACTCTATCTGAAGTTTTACAAGTGGAACATATTAAAATGTATCGGTGGAATTAATTACTCAGTAAAGCACTTGACGCCTAAGATGAAAGAAAACGATGTGATACCGGAAATACATAGGCTTGATGTGCCGATAATTCTAATTTCAGGCGAAAAGGATTATATTTGTCCGGTGACAGTCACAGAAAAGTGGTTTGAGAATTTGCAGGCTCCCGGAAAAGAAATGTTCATTATAAAAAATGCATCACACATGGTGAATTTTGAACAGCCTGAAGAATGGAATCGCTGTGTAAAAACGAGTTTGGATTTATATAAAGACGGAATTTGAATTTCCGTCTTTTTTTATACTTATTTTTTTCTGATTTTGTAACCAAAACGTCAAAAATATTGTTTATATAAGTGAAGGCCTTTAAAAAAGCAAAGAGGTGAAATCAGCAGATGAAAATCGTTAAGCTAAACAATGATAAGCAAAGGAGTAAGCTTGAAGAAGTTTATCTGACTTATCGCAGCAGGATGTATGCGGTAGCATTTAAAGTTTTGCATGAGCCTTGTGCGGCTGAAGATGCAGTTCACAGTGCTTTCCTTGCAATTGCACGGAACATTGACAAAATAGACACGATTGAATCTGTGAAAACAGCCTCTTATGTCATTAAGGCGGCAAAAAATACTGCCATTAATATGGCAAAAAAGGATTCCGCAAATGAAGTTATCTATCTTGACACAATTGATATTTCGTCTGACGAAGAATTGCTTGACCGATTGTGCAGTCAGGAAAATTTAAACGATATTGTCAACGCAATTATGGATTTAGATGAGAAGTATCGTGATGTGCTGAGCCTTTATTACCTTAACGGGATGACCGTTGGTGAGGTTGCGGAAACCTTATGCCGTAAACTGACAACTGTTAAGCAACAACTTGTGCGTGGCAGGCAAAAATTGATTAGCAACATTAAAAAGGAGTTTTTTGAAAATGAAAAACAATGATGTTTTAAAAAAGGCTTTTGAAGAAGCTGAAAAAAGAGAACTTGAAATGTGCAAAAACGAAGAAAGAAGTTTTTCAGATAGTTTCAATTGTAAAATGCAAAAACTTATTGATGATGATAAGGTTATAAACAAAAAGGTGCATAAAGGCAGACGCAAATTTATTTTTGCAAGAGCTTTTGCTGTTGCCATGATTGCAGTGCTTTGTATTTTTGCAACGGTTGCAGCAGTGAGCAATCCGTTTTCTAATGGCGGAATAGTGAATTATGATATTATCTTCGACGGTGAAGAAATCAAAAATAAAAACACAGAAGATGAAAAAACAGTGGTTAAATATACAGGAAATGACATCCGCATAAAGTTAGACTGTTTGATTGATGATAATCCTGAACTTAGCTACTATCAAGAGGGTTGGATGGTTTATATTGATGGAATCAAGCAAAACTTTGACGTTAAATCAAACGGTGATGTGCTGAAAAATGTGGATATGTATAAATTTATCCCCGCCCACGGAAAGAAAAACGATGCTGAAATCAGCTTTGTGCCAAACACAGGCAAGAAAGGGCAAGAGCTTGACCTACAGTTAGTTGTTATGTACAGTCCTGACAGGGAGCTTTCACGAGAGAACAAGTTGGCAGATGACATCGAATGGCGTACCCACAAGATTACTTCAATGGGGTTATATCATCTTCTGATGGAAAAAGATGCACCGACTCAAACCGATGTATGTAAAGATTATTCAAACATTGTTACGGGCAAACAACATAAATATATAAAAGAGTGCCTTACGGATGATATTCACAATGATAATTTCTTTATTTCACTTTATAAGAATATTGACGAGTTCCTTTTCAAATCAGAAAGTGATGGAACGCTTTGCTATAATACAAAACTTGAAACCAAAGCGAAAAAGGATGATAATTTTATTATCAACATTGCATCTCAAACAAATAGGAAATTCAGAATCAGCCTTTATATAAACAACAAACTTCAGCCTGTTTTTGACGGTTGCAGTTATGCCGATGTTTCAATTAAAAAAGGTGAACAAACTGAGCTTATTTTGAAGCTCGACACAACAAAACTTGATGATTTTAATGAGGCTTATATCTTATTTACCGAGCGAGATGTGCCATTTGGCACTGAAAACAGTTTGCTGCTTGAGCAGTCTGACATATACAAACTTTATGTGAAATAAAATCTAAGCACAAAATTCGCCGCAATTTGACATATTGCTGATTACGTGATACAATGATAATAATTTGTAAAGCAATTTCCTTGTCGGAACATTGCTTGAAAAGGAGGAATCAGCGAAATGAAGAAGTTTTTTGCGGCGATTTTGTGCGTTTTAACTGTTTGGATGAGTGTTGCATATGCAGGCTCTGCCACAACCGCCAAAGCCGCAACCCAGCAGGAGCTTCAGGACAGAATCAATCAGATTGACGGAGAAATTAAGCAGAACAAAGATAAACTTAACGAGCTTGCTGATAAAAAAGAAAAACAGCAGGAATATCTCGATACACTTGAAAACCAGATTGACGCAAACAAAGACAAGGTCAATGCGCTTGAAACGCAGGTCAGTTCAATTGACAATGAAATCAGTGGCTATGATACTCAGCTCAAAAAGCTGAAAAATGAAATTACTGTCATTGAAGATGGGATCAAAGCAACCAACGCTCAAATTACCGAAACAACTGATAATATTGATGCGTCAAAGGACTTGCTTGCTCAAAAGCTTCGTACCGCATATATACAGGGCAATGATTCCACGCTTAAAATTTTGATGGGCTCAAAAAATCTTGCACAGTTTTTGACAAGTCTTGAGCTGATGAAGCGCATGAGTGAGGATGACAAAAGGGTCATCAACAAATTCAAAGAGCAGGTCACTTCGCTTAAAAAGGCAAAGGATGAGCTTGAAACAAAGCAGACTTCGCTGACAGATAAGCAAACTGAGGTTGAAGCAGTTAAGGCTAAATCGGTTGCAAAGAAAAAGGAGCTTGTTGCAAAGCAGAATGAATATGATACTGCGCAAAAGCAGCTTGAAAAGAATTACGCTTCTGTTGAAAGCTATGTTGCAGAGCTTGACAAAAACAGCGCTGCATATAAAAGCTACATACAAAAGCTTTCCGCTGAGCGTGAAGCAGCAGACAAGGAAATCGACAGAATCCTTCAGGCGTACTACGCTTCGCTGACAACAACCACAACAAAGCCAAATGAAACCCTGCCGTCTGCCAACAACCATGCTTCAACGGCATCGACACAGGCAACAACAAGTCCACCGCACAACACAGGTGAGTCTTGGGTGTGGCCGCTCGGCGGTGCATCATGTTATATAAGCAGTCCATATGGCAACAGAAATCCATCAGTTTCCGGCTGGGGCTTTCACGGCGGTATTGATATTGCCGGCGGCGGTATTTTGGGTAAGCCGATTTACGCAGCGAGGAGCGGTACTGTAATCACCGCCACTGTGGTAACAAACGAGCCTTACGGAGCTAAGGGCAGAGGTTACGCCAACTATGTCCTCATCGACCACGGCGATGGCTATGCAACACTTTATGGTCACTGCTGGCAAGTTAACGTAAGATCGGGTCAGACTGTTTCAAAGGGTCAGCAAATTGCAACGGTTGGTTCAACCGGAAATTCAACAGGTCCGCATCTTCATTTTGAAGTGCGCCACAACGGAGCAAAGCAGAATCCTTTAAATTACGTAAAACATTAAAAGGCTGGCTGTCGCATTAATTGCGGTAGCCATTGTTAATTTATATGCATTTGTCTATATTTGTGTGGCTGCGCCAATTGATTTTTTGTTGTATTTGTGATATATTTTATAGTTGTAATAGTTTAATCCACGAACGCAAAAAAGGAGAAAAGTTTTGGAAATTTCAGTTAGTACCCTCAGACGTCTTCCCGAATATCTTAATTATCTGAAAAACCTGCCAAATGAAGTTGTGAACATTTCGGCAACGTCAATTGCTGCCGGGCTCAATTATGGTGATGTTCAGGTCAGAAAAGACTTGGGCGCAGTAAGCGGAAGCGGCAGACCAAAGGTTGGCTATAACAGGCTGGAGCTTATAAAAACGCTTGAAAACTATCTTGGCTATCACAACCGCAAAAAAGCAATCATTATCGGTGCAGGTAAGCTCGGTGAAGCTCTCATGGGTTACAGAGGATTTTGTGATTACGGGCTTGACATTGTTGCTGCTTTTGACATCAGAAATGTTGGCTCGCAGGTTTCCGATAAAAAGGTTTACAGCATTGAGGTGCTTGAAAAGTTTTGTCATCTTGAAAAAATACGCATCGGAATCATCACTGTGCCTGCTGTTGCGGCGCAGGAAGTTGCCGAAAAAATGTATAAAAGCGGAATCAAAATCATCTGGAATTTTGCTCCGATACATCTGAATCTGCCGGACGATGTTCTGGTTCATGATGAAAACATGGCAGCCTCGCTTGCATTGCTCACAAAACAATTTGAAACAATGTTTGACTGACATGAATCATATCTTCCTTGAATAAACCTGAGCGATTGAACCGATAATCTCAATGAATAAAAGGAAGCTCTTAATTAATCAGAACTTCCGTAACATTGAGAGGTGTCATTATGTCACAACATAAGGTGGAAGCTACAGCCGATTCGGCTTCGATTGAGAAAACT
>JAMPAE010000156.1 GCA_023667385.1 Ruminococcus sp. | reverse complement strand
TGATTGATATTCCCACCGAAAAGGAAATCCTTGCTATGATGGAGGAAATACGGAACAATCCGCAGGACTTCAAATTTGTGGCATGACAAAAAGATACGGCACAGCACCTTAATCGGTACTGCACCGTATCTTACATTATTACTTCCTTATGGGGCTTGTACATTTGATGTACAGCTTCTTTTTTATTGCAGATGATTATATGATTATGGTGATTTTTGCTCAAACGATGTTGACTTTACATTCAAGTTATGATAAACTTTATCTATAATTATTTCAAACGGAGGCTTATAATTATGCAGCACATTAAGACAATTGAAACAAAGAATCTTTGTGACAGCGCTAAAAACGGCGGCTGCGGCGAATGCCAGACTTCTTGCCAGTCTGCTTGCAAAACAAGCTGTGGCATTGCAAATCAGCAGTGCGAAAACAAAGAAAGCAAATAATCAGCTGATAAAAACATGAAAAGCCGCCGATGTAGGCGGCCTTTTTTGTGAAGTCAAAAGGAAGGAATAAAATCTTATGATACATCAATATAAACTTTGCGGTCACAACATTGTTCTTGACGTTTGCTCAGGTGCAGTTCACGTGGTTGACGATGTTGCTTATGACATCATTTCGCTTTTTGAGCAGAATGAAAAAGCGGACGTCATTTCGCAGATGAAAGCAAAATATTGCGGCAGGGATGACATCACCGAGCAGGACATTGAAGAATGCTATGAGCAGATTGCCCGGCTTAAAAACAGCGGAAAGCTTTTTTCTGAGGATAATTTTGAAAGCATGGCAGGTGCGCTCAAAGCAAAAACCGCAGGAGTTGTGAAGGCGCTTTGCCTGCACATTGCCCATTCATGCAACCTCAACTGCTCTTATTGCTTTGCAAGCCAGGGTAACTACCACGGTGAGCGTGCACTCATGAGCTTTGAAACAGGAAAAAGGGCACTTGACTTTTTGGTTGAAAATTCCGGCAGCAGAAAAAATCTTGAGGTTGACTTTTTCGGCGGTGAGCCGCTGATGAACTTTGACGTTGTTAAGCAGCTTGTTGAATATGCACGCAAGGTTGAAAAAGAGCACGGCAAAAACTTCCGCTTCACGCTGACAACAAACGGCGTGCTCATTGATGATGACGTCATTGACTTTGCAAACCGTGAAATGAGCAACGTTGTTTTGAGCCTTGACGGCAGAAAAGAGGTTCATGACCGCTTCAGGGTTGATTATGCAGGCAACGGCAGTTGGGAAAAAATTGTGCCCAAGTTCCAAAAGCTTGTTGAAGCAAGGGGCGGCAAAAATTACTATATGCGTGGCACATTCACTCACGCAAACCCGGATTTTCTCAAAGACATTCAGCAGATGCTCGACCTCGGCTTCAATGAGCTGAGCATGGAGCCTGTTGTCACAAAAAGCGGTGATCCGTCTGAGCTGACAGCGGAAGATATGCCGATTGTCATGGAGCAATATGAAAAGCTTGCAGAACTTATGCTTGAAAGGGAAAAAGCAGGCAAGCCGTTCACTTTCTATCACTATATGATTGACCTCAAGGGCGGTCCGTGCATCTATAAGCGCATTTCGGGCTGCGGTTCGGGAACAGAATACATGGCTGTTACACCGTGGGGCGATCTTTATCCGTGCCATCAGTTTGTGGGCGAGGAAAAATTCAAGCTCGGCGACATTTGGAACGGTGTTGACAACACAGAAATTCAAAATGAATTTGCCTCCTGCAATGTTTACGCAAGAAGCGAATGCCGTGACTGCTGGGCAAGGCTCTATTGCTCAGGTGGCTGCGCTGCCAATGCATATCATGCAACAGGCTCAGTCAAGGGCGTTTATAAATATGGCTGCGAGCTGTTTAAAAAGAGAATGGAATGCGCAATTGCGGTTGCAGTTGCAAAAAGCTTGGGAGAAGATTGATGATGGAAACTCCGATTTGTGATTTTGCGAGGGAGTACAGCAAAAAAAATCCTGTTCGGCTGCATATGCCGGGGCACAAGGGCGTGAGCTTTCTCGGCATGGAACAAACCGACCTGACGGAAATTGACGGCGCAGACAGCCTTTATCATGCCGACGGAATCATTCTTGCCAGCGAAAATACTGCGGGCAGGCTTTTCGGCTGCCGAACGTTTTATTCCGCAGAGGGTTCTTCGCTGTGCATCAGGGCAATGCTTCATCTTTTGGCAATGTATGCCAAAAGCAGGGGAGAGAGAGCTGTTATTTTTGCGGGAAGAAATGTGCACAAAACTTTTCTCAGCGCAGCTGCTCTGCTTGACATTGACGTGCAGTGGCTCATCGGTAAAAGCAGCAAGACCTATCTTTCTTGCGGCATCACAGCATCGGAGCTTGAAGAAATTTTGAAAAATTCAGCAGAAAAACCAACGGCGGTCTATCTCACCTCGCCTGATTACCTTGGAAATTTGGCAGACATCGGTGCAATTTCGGCAGTTTGCAAAAAGTATGGCACACTGCTTGCTGTTGACAACGCACACGGAGCGTACCTCAAATTTTTGGCAAGATCACAGCACCCGATTGACCTCGGAGCAGACATTTGCTGCGATTCGGCGCACAAAACGCTTCCTGCCCTCACAGGCGGAGCCTACCTGCACATTGCACAAACCGCACCGCAGATGTTTGGTGAAAAGGCGAAGGAAGCGCTGGCGCTTTTCGGTTCAACAAGCCCGTCTTATTTGATTTTGCAGTCGCTCGATAAAACGAATCAATATCTTGAAAGCTATGCCGAACGGCTTGCGAAGTTCATCCCGAAGGTTGACAGGCTTAAAGCTGAACTGGCATTGCTTGGATTCACAATTTACGGCAATGAGCCGCTGAAAGTGACGCTTCAAACAAAGCCCTGCGGCTGCACAGGAACCCGAACGGCCAAAATCCTTGCGGAAAAGAACATTTTTTGTGAGTTTGCCGATGATGATTTTCTTGTGATGATGCTGACTCCGGAAAACACAAACAGTGAGTTTGAAAAGGTGCTTGCGGCGTTCAAAAGCATTCAAAAGCGAGAGGCAATCAAAAGTGCACCGCCGCAGTTTCATCAGCCGAAGCGTAAGCTGAAAATCAGGCAGGCTGTTTTTGCTCAAAGTGAAGAAGTGCCTGTTGATGAAAGCGTTGGGCGTGTTGCTTCAACAGCAACGGTAAGCTGCCCCCCCGCAGTTCCGATTGTGATGTGCGGAGAGGTGATTGACGAAGAAATCGCCGCTTGCCTGAAATATTACAACGTCAAAAAAGTTTTGGTTGTGAAAGAGTGAAATGAGGGCGCAGACGCAGAAATCGTAATTTTTAAGAGGCGAAAATAAAATGTCATTACTAATAAAAAATTCAGTGAAAGCCGAAGAAAATAAAATCATAATCAAACCTCATATGGTTTATTGCATTGTGGCAGCGTTTTGCATTCTTGTCGGTTTAATCTGTGGCGTTGCTGCTTTAGATTGCATGGCTGAAAACGACTATGGCCTTGCTGCAATTACAGGCGTTGGCTTTGCAGTTTTGCTATTGTTTGCATTTTGGCTGCTTGTGGTTTACGGCGGTACGGTTGTTCTTGACGAGGACGGCGTTCACAGCAGGTTCGGCTTCATCAAAAAAACTTTGATGTGGTCTGAAATTGAAGATTACGGCTTTTCTAAGGACGATACCCTTGGCAAAAAAACTCAACTTTTAACTCCGATGTATACCTATGATCTTTATTTTGCGGCGGAGAAACAGCAAAATGTAACCTACGGCACAAAACGGCTCAAGGGCAAAATGATTAGGCGTCGCCTGACTGACAGCCAAATTGGCTGGATAAGTGAAACCGTGGTTGATTTTTGCAAAAGATACACAAGCGTCAGGCCGTTTGATGAGGGAATCTTGAAATATGATGAAACCGACAGAATCAAAAAGACGAAGAAGAACACCTCAATGAAAATCAAGCCATGCAGAGAGTATATGTTCACAAGCGTTTTATTCCTTGCAATTCCGATTGTCCTGCTTGCGGTTTTGCTTCCGGTTTTAAAAAGCGATGAAAATGCAACGGTGTTGGAATGGGCTGTGGTAATTGCGTTTTTTGCCATTTTGCTCGGTTTGGGTATGTACGCCGTTATTACAAGCTTCAAAACGCTGACTATTGACAAAAACGGAATCAGCAGCAAGAGCGTCTTTTCAAAAACGCAGGTTGCATGGAGTGAAGTTCGTGATTACGGACTTTCATATGGCGGCGAAACACATTTTGATGAGGCCAACTATGTTCTGTATTTTGCCTGCGAGCCGCTGAAAGCAAAGAAAAACGGCAAAAAGAAGTTCAAGGGCAAAACCATAAGGACGTTTGTGACGAACGAGGAATACAGCTCATTTAAAAGCATGGTCTTTCCGTTTTGCAGAAAATTTACCGATGTGAAGCCTTATGATGCTTACTCTCGGCGGCAAGAGGTATAAAAATTCCCCATATGTTCAATCATATGGGGATAAGTTTTTGTTACTGTTTATTCCATGCGCCTTTATCGACGATGATTGCCAAACTGCCGAGAAAGGTGCAGGATGCCGTTTTCTTTGTCCCGAAGCCGTACAAAAGTACTGCGAGAGGGCAAAAAAGCGGCAAGTGTGCAAGATTCGGCAACATAGCTCAATGCTGTGTTGCCGAATGGTTAAGATGAATTTCTGTTATTTAACTGCTTTTTGAGCCTTAATTCACTTGCGCACGTTCATGCGCCTTTATCGACAGTTTTGTATGCTTCCATAACCGCCTTTG
>JAMPAE010000155.1 GCA_023667385.1 Ruminococcus sp. | reverse complement strand
TTGGTAATTTTTGTAATAGAATGAGTTTAAAGCAATTACTATCGCTTTAAATGACTAATACGGAGGTAAATTACCATGAAAAAAGCAATGAAATTGTTATCAATCGTACTTTGCATCGCTCTTATCTGCACAGCTTTTGCAGCTTGCGGCGGCAAAGAAGACGCAAACACAACAGACCCCAACGCAGCAACAAGTGACGCAGGCGCAGCAAATGAAATCCCTGTTGACAAAGTGTTCAACGTTGGTATCAGCCAGTTTGTTCAGCACCCCGCACTTGACCTTGCAACAAAGGGCTTCAGAGAAAGACTTACCGAACTTCTCGGTAAGGACCATGTTAAGTTTGACGAGCAGAACGCTGCCAACAACACCGACACTTGCTCAACAATTGCAAGCTCATTCGTTGCATCTAAGGTTGACCTCATCCTTGCCAATGCAACTCCGGCTCTCACCGCTGCAATGGCTGCAACATCAACAATCCCCATCGTCGGCACATCAATCACTGACTATGCAACCGCTCTTCAGATTGACCTTGACAAATGGGAAGGTCACACAGGCATCAACATAACAGGTTCATCAGACCTTGCTCCTCTTGATCAGCAGGCTGATATGCTCATGTCCCTTGTTCCTGATGCTAAAACTGTCGGCATTATCTATTGCTCAGCAGAAGCTAACTCAAAATATCAGGTAAACGTTGTTACAAAGTGCCTTGAAGATAAGGGAATCACAGTTAAAGCATATTCATTTGCTGACGCTAACGATGTTCAGGCGGTTACAACAAAAGCTGTTGCAGAATGTGATGCAATCTACATCCCGACTGATAATGCTGCTGCTGAAAGCACTGAAATCATCAACAACATCGCTGAACCTGCCAAGAAACCGATTATCGCAGGCGAAGAAGGAATTTGCGAAGGTTGCGGAGTTGCAACCCTTTCAATCAGCTATTATGACATCGGCGTTGCTGCTGCAAACCAGGCATATGACATCCTTGTAAACGGCAAAGATCCTGCTGAAATGGACATCACTTTTGCTGATAACTTCGAGAAGAAATATGTTAAATCTCGTGCAGAAGCTCTTGGAATTAAAATTCCTGAAGATTACAAGGAAATCGTTGCTAACGCTGAATAATCAAAAAGCATTTGCTTGAATCTGTTAGTTAAAAGCTACAGAATAAAAGAACTTTTTGGAAAAACAAAGAAAAGTGGCGATAGGCTTTGACTTATCGCCACTTTATGTGTATAATGTTACATTGAAAAACATGAAAGGAAAATCCGCATTCAGCGGTGAAAAAACAAATGAGTACATTTTTAGCTTCATTGCCTGCTGCCGTTGCCCAGGGTATCATTTGGGGTATTATGGCAATCGGTGTTTACATTACATTTAAAGTGCTTGACATTGCCGATTTAACTGTTGACGGCTCAATGGCAACAGGCGGCGCAACCTTTGTTGTGCTTGCAACCTCCGGTGTGAATATATATCTGAGCCTTTTCATTGCATTTATTGCCGGCTGTCTTGCAGGTCTTGCAACAGGTATTTTTCACGTTTTCTTTGGAATACCGGCACTTCTTGCAAGTATTCTTACCCAGCTTGCGCTCTACTCAGTTAACCTGAGAATCATGGGAGGCAGTCAGGGACAGTCAAACGTTTCAATTAACTATAGAAACTATAACCTTTTGGTTACTTTGAGTAACATCAACAAATCAATTATTGTCGGAGCAATTATTGCAGTTATTCTCATCATCATTCTTTATTGGTTCTTTGGAACGCAGTATGGTTCAGGTGTTCGTGCAACCGGCTGCAACGAAACAATGGCAAGAGCTAATGGAATCAACACCGGATTCAACAAAATTTTCGGTCTTGTTATTTCAAACGGCATCGTTGCCCTTTCAGGCGCTTTGCTTGCTCAATATCAAGGCTCAGCCACCATCAACATGGCAAAGGGTGCAATTGTCACAGGCCTTGCCGCAGTTATTATTGGTGAGATAATATTCGGAAAACTGTTCAAAAACAACTTTGCACTTACGCTTCTTTCGGTCGTATTCGGCGGAGTTATCTATTATATCGTCAGAACAATCGTAATTCAGCTTGGTCTTAATGCAAATGACCTTAACCTGTTCACTGCCATCATCGTTGCAATCTTCCTCGGAGTACCATATTGGAAAGCACGTAGTTCGGGCAGAAAGAATTTGAAAAAGGCAAAAAAAGAGCCTTCAATGGCAACAGCCGGAGGTGACAAATAATGCTTGAAATCAAAGGTGTTTATAAAACATTCAACCCCGGTACAATCAACGAAAAAAGGGCTCTCAACGGCATTGACCTGACACTTAACGACGGCGATTTTGTAACCGTCATTGGTGGCAACGGTGCAGGTAAATCAACCGTCATGAACATGATCACAGGCGTTTACCCTGTTGACAAAGGTTCAATCGTCATTGATGGAATTGACGTCACAGGAATGTCAGAGCACAAAAGAGCCAAGTTTTTCGGCAGGGTATTTCAAGACCCGATGACAGGCACAGCAGCCAACATGGAAATTGCCGAAAACCTTGCAATCGCCGAAAAAAGAGGTCAGAGAAGAACCTTGCGCACTGCTGTCACAAAAAAGGACAAGGAGCGCTACAGAGAGGTTTTGAAAAGCCTTGATCTCGGCTTGGAGGACAGACTCACATCAAAAGTCGGCTTACTTTCAGGCGGTCAGCGCCAGGCAGTAACATTGCTTATGGCAACGCTTCAAAAGCCGAAGCTTCTCCTGCTGGATGAACACACAGCAGCTCTTGACCCGAAAACCGCCTCTAAGGTGCTTGCATTAAGCGAAAAAATCATCAGGGAAAACAACCTGACAACCATGATGGTCACGCATAATATGCATGACGCAATCACCTATGGCAACAGGCTGATCATGCTTCACGAAGGCAGAATCATTCTTGACATTTCAGGCGAAGAAAAGAAAAACCTGACTGTTGAAACCCTTCTGCGCAAGTTTGAAGAAGTCAGCGGTTCAGAGTTCGCCAACGACAGAGCTTTGCTTTCAAAATAAAAAATGACACCTCGCAGTTAAAATTGCGAGGTGTATTTATATATTACCGAAAAAAATTGTTATTCTTCTTCCGGCGGCTCAATTTTGTTCAAATCAGCATCAAATGCGTCACGATATATAATAAGTTTGGAATAATTATCATAAATGCAAATTGCAGCATAATCCTCTGTATCGTTCACAGTGCAAAGACTGCCGAAAATTCCCATTGTGGTTGAGGTTGCAGTATGGCGCACCTGATAATTGATTTTGTTTGAAAAATATTTAGATATGCTGATCTCATCATCGGAAACAACCTGCTTAATCACTTGATCAATCAAAATTAGTTTTCCGCCGGGAATGGCACGGCCTATGCTGCCGATTTTTTCGGTGGCAAGCTCCGGTGGAAGCCACGACATCCTTGAAGTTGCCTCTGTTTGGCCATACATTGCCACAAATCTTTTCCCGTTCGCTTTGGCATATTCGGCAAACTCACGATATAAATCATGGGGCATTTTTGTGCCTGATTGGGTCATTGTTCGCAGTGACGGAATCTCCATTTTGAAAAACTTGATTTTTTTGAGCATTTCATAAGTAACCGGTACACCGCCGAAAGATGTTGCACGGTGAGCCTTGAACAAATCCCAAAATGCCTTGCTGATGACGCTTGATTTTGTCATAATAATTGAAGCACCCGAACAAATATGACTGTTTATAATTGAAAGACCATAAGTATAATTCATCGGCAGGGTTGTAATGGCTCGTTCAGCTTCATCAAGTTCAAGATAAGTTGAAATGGCTTCGGCATTGCTTTGAATGTTCTTATAGCTTTGCCTGACAAGCTTCGGACTTCCGACTGAGCCTGATGTTGTCAAAAGCAGCGCCGGCTCATCATTGATTGGATAGCGCTCATTGTCAAGCTTGACAGCAGCATAAGTATCGAGAGTATAAATGATTTTTCCGTTGCCGCTTCTGCTCTCCATGTCTTTTGGCAAAAAGTAATACTGCGGTTTGTAGCGTTCTATAAGAGTATCTGCCGGTTCGTCATCAATTTTTCTGTCAATCAGCAATGGAACAACGCCGTTACCAAGGCAGGCAAGATAGCACAAAACACAATCTGCGCTGTTTTCGCAAAAAAATGAAAGCAATTGAACGCTTTTCAAGGTATTCTCCAATGCTTTCGGTGATTAACGCAAGCTCACCATAAGTAAGCTGTTTTCCTTCTTCGTCAATAAGAGCAATGTTGTCGGCATATTTTTTGAAATTTGAGAAAAACATTTTTGGCAACCTCCGAAATATGTCAACATAACAACGCCTCGAATGATTATCAACACTTTTAATATATATGTATTATATCGTCGAAAAAAGTTAAAAATTTTAAGTAATTGTAAAAATATTACAGACAAAAGTTAAAAAAAGGCGTCTTGTTTCTTTTCAGGAAAGAATAATAATTACTGAATCCATGGCTTCTGTTTTACTTCATTGTAAGTCAAAAGAGCTTTTTTCATTGAAAATAAGCGCCAAAAAATGCAAAAAAAACACAGAAATGTAAACATTTCTGTGTTTCTGGTGGGCAGGGATGGATTCGAACCATCGAAGTCGTTGACGGCAGATTTACAGTCTGCTCCCTTTGGCCACTCGGGAACCTACCCACTTATTGGAGCTGGTGGACGGACTCGAACCCCCGACCTGCTGATTACAAATCAGCTGCT
>JAMPAE010000154.1 GCA_023667385.1 Ruminococcus sp. | reverse complement strand
AAGTTAACTGGTGGAAAAATGATGCTGACGGAAAATACTACGTTTTTCTTCCGAGCAATGCAGATTTGTCAAAGCTGAACATTGCTTTTGATGATGTCAAAAGTATCACTGTTAACGGCAAAAAAGTTGAAAGCGGCAAAACCACTGATGCTTTCAAAAAAGGCGGCGAATTTCAAATTGAAGCCTTGAGCAAGGCATACACGCTGGTGATAATGAAATCGGATAATATTCCTGCTATATATATAGAAACTGAGTCCGGCTCACTTGATAATATACACGAAAGCAAGCAGAACAAGGAAAGTGCCCAAATTGCGGCTTATGAAAACGGAAAGCAAACGGTTAATGCTGCTCTTTCATATATAAAGGGCAGGGGAAACTCGACTTGGGCTTTTGACAAGAAACCTTATAATATTAAATTTAAAAAGAAAATTGACTTGTTTGGCATGGGCAAGGCGAAAAAATGGAGTCTGATTGCTTCAGCCGATGAGCAGTCACTGATACGCAATAAATTTGTCTATGATTTTTCCGATGAAATCGGTTTGATGTATTCCTCAAAATCACAGCACGTTGATTTGTACATAAACGGTGACTATCTCGGAAACTATCTTCTTTGCGAAAGCGTTGGAATCGGCTCATCACGGGTTGACATTGCAGACCTTGAAGAGATGAACGAAGCCGTGAATCCCGGCGTTGACGTTGAAAGCTGCACCCAGGCAGGTAATACTGCAAAAGAAGCCGGCTACATTGCAGGCAGTAAAAAATGGGTTGAAATTCCGAATGACCCCGCCGACATCAGCGGCGGTTACCTCATTGAATTTGAGCAGGCGAACCGCTACCACAAGGAGCTGAGCGGATTTGTGTCAAACCTTGGACAACCTGTTACAATGAAAAGCCCTGAATGTGCTTCAAAAGCGCAGATTGACTATATCAGCAATTTTTATCAGCAGTTTGAGGATGCGGTTCGTGCCGAGGATGGCAAAAACAGCCTTGGTAAGCATTATTCCGATTATGTTGACATGGATTCGCTTGTCAAAATGTATTTGATTCAGGAAACCATGATGAACCTTGATGCAGGTACAACCAGTTTCTATTTTTACAAAGATGCTCAGTCTGACAAATTGGTTGCTTCGCCAGTTTGGGATTTTGATTTTTCCCTCGGCAAAGAGTATGAGCGTTATGACCTGAAGTTTACTGAGCCTGATCATTGGTGGGCTTGCATTGATTACATAACAGACACACGTGACTTCTTCGGCGGCAACAATTATGACATACCGACCATTCTGAATCTGCTTTGCAGGCATGATGATTTCATGCAGCTTGTTGAGAAAGAGTGGCAGGAGAACTTTGCTCCGAAGCTCAAGAAAAATCAGGTAAGCTACATCAACAAGCTTTCCGAAAGTCTTTACAGCTCTGCCATTATGGATGCAATCCGTTGGAACAGATATGAAACGACAGATGCAGCGAAAAACCTGAATAGCTATAAAAAAGAGGTCAAGATTGTCACAGACTTTCTCACAAGCAGAATCAAGTTTCTTGATGTAGGCTTTTCAGAAAAAGGCGCAAAGGTGACATATGACGCAAATGGCGGCGTTGGAGTCACAATTGACGCCAATGGTTATGTTGTTGGTGACAGTGCAAAAGTGCGTGAAAGCACATTTGAAAGCGAAACCATCTATTATACATTTGACAGTTGGAACACTGAAAAAGACGGCAGCGGAACAACATATCACGCAGGAGACAAGATCAAGCTTGAATCAAGCAACGTTATTCTTTATGCTCAATGGCGTGAAGTGCCTAAAGTGAAAGCAATTTTCAAGGGCATATTTGACATTTTGAAAGGGCTTATCATAATTGTTCTTTCAAGATTTACTGCCGTTGTTAAGTAATTTAATTTTGGAAAATATTGCATCAGCAATTTTTTAAATTTTCAAAGATTGGCGCAGATGATGCGCTGAACTGAGAAAACGGAAAATGTGCGGTGTGCTTGCCGCTCAGTTTCCATGTCCGCAGCTTGCTGTGAGACAAAATTATCACGCCCTGTATGGCTACAGCAGGGGGCAGCGTGATTTATAATAATTGTGGCCGGAAAGGCTATGGGATTTTGTATGAAACACTCCGGACTTACAAAAACATTGTCGGTAATTCTCTCACTTGTGCTCATTTTCTCAACTGTTTCAATGGTTGCAGGCGCAGTTGGCGAATTTACCGCCCCCGAAGGAATGTATCTTATTTCAAACACTCAGAGCAAGATTGCTCCGGGCGTAACCGAGAATAAGATCATCACAAACAAAGACGACGGTCAAAGTCAGGTTCAAGGTTATGCCGTGACTGTTGATATGTCGAAAGGCTCAACTGCCACTTTGATGGCAGGCTATGCTGATTACAGTGGTGATGCATGGAAAATGCAGACTGTCAGAAATCAGGCAAAAGCAATTGAACGCAAACAAGGCGTTAATGTTGTTGCAGGCTTCAATGCTGACATCTTCAATATGCAGACAGGTGAGCCGACGAACATTCTTGTTCTTGACGGTAAAGTTGTCAAAGAAGGTCTTGGCAAGCCGTATTTTGCAATCATGAAAGACGGTACTGCAAAAATCGGAAACAGCATGACTGCTGATGTTCTTAAAGACGTTAAGGAAGCAGTCGGCGGTTTTTATACTATCCTTGAAAACGGACAGAAAACCCCCTCAGGCTATTCAACAGGCAACTTCGCTCCGAAAACCGCAGTCGGAATCAAGGCTGACGGCACAGTTGTTGTTTATGTTGCTGACGGACGTAACGCACCGGTTTCAGTCGGACTTCATGACTATGACCTTGCAGACATCATGCTTGGTCTCGGTTGCGTTGACTGCATCAACCTTGACGGCGGCGGATCAACGACCTATGCAGTTAAATATGAAGGCAGTGACGACCTTGTAATCGGTAACAGACCGTCTGACGGCATTGAACGTGTTGTTTCATCTTCGCTGTTCATTGTTTCAAGCGCAAAGCCAACAGGCGAATTTGACCACGCTTCACTGACTCCGAACAATACCATTTATACTCCGAACTCAACTGTTGATTTTTCAGCAATCGGCGTTGACAGTGCAGGCGGCAAGGCAGATCTTCCTGCTGACGGCAAGTTTGTGCTTGAAAACAATTCGTTTGGCACAATCACTGCTGACGGCAAGTTTGTTTCGTCCGGCAAAACAGGCACCGTTGTTGTGAACTATGTTTCAAATGGAGCTGTTGCAGGTTCAACTGCAATTGAAGTTCAGGTTCCCGATTCAATCTATTTTGACAACGAAGAAATCAGTCTCGGCTTTGAAAAGGATTCAACGCTCGGACTTAATGTCAGATACCAAAACAGAGAAGTCATCTTCAAAGATGGTGACATCATCTGGTCGCTTGATGACGAAAAAATGGGTACTTTCAACGGCAACGTATTCACTTCTTCAGATTCAGCTTCAATCATTGGTAAAATCTATGCTGAGCTTGCATTCGACAGAAGCATTACCGCTTCAATCACGGCAAGCATCGGTAAGCTTCCGTCAGTTGTTTGGGACTTTGAAAACCCCGAAGAATATAACATTGCTCACGGCGTGTTCGGAACTCCTAATAATACATATGAATCGGATTATGATGCAAACTCAACCTCTCATGTTGTTATGACATATGGCAGAGGCGGTGCCGGTAACGCTGAAATTGTTACCAAAGAAAACGGCGAAGTGCGTCACGGCACACGTGCTCTGAAGATTTCATATGACTTCACAAACTGGAACGGCGTCACCGAAGGCGTTTGCTTTGGACCTGCTGCAACCAGTAAAGAAATCGAAGGTACTCCAACAGCTCTCGGTATGTGGATTTATGCCCCCGAAGGCACACCGAACCTTTGGCTGAGAATGTACTACACAGATGCAACCGGATCTGCAAAGCAGTGCAATCTCACTGAACAGAGAAAAGAAGCAGCCGACGGAATCGGCGGTATCAACTGGTCAGGCTGGAGATACGTCGAGGGAAAAATTGACGGCGTTGCACCATTCTGTTTCTCAGGCGGCGGAACAATTCGTCTGATGTATCTTGCTCCGGCAGGAAACGAGCACGGTTTTTGGACTGTAACCGGCGGCTATGAAAAAGATGCCAACGGCAACGATACTGCGATTCTCAACAAGAAATGGGTCAACCAGGCTGATGCAAAGGGTTATATTTATGTTGATAACGTTCAGTTCGTTTACGGCGCAAACGTTGATGATATTGATAACCCCGTAATTGATGATGTTCAGGTTGGTTCAGCATCTGACGGTAATATGCAGAATATTGTTGACGGCACTGTTGTTGACACAAATGATGTTTGCATCCAGTCTTCATTCCACGATATTCAGAACAAATACACAACCGACATCAACTTCGATAACGTTAACATTTATCTTGACGGTAAGGACGTAACTGCTGACAGCATCATCCTCAAGGGTGACTATATGCTCAAATATTACACAACCCTTGCTGACGGCTTGCATTCAGTTAAGATTCTTGTTCGTGACGGTTTCAACAACGAAACCACAGAAACACGTTACTTCACTGTTAAAGGCGGCGTTGAATACCCCACAGTTAAAGTTGTTTCAGAAACAGAAAAGTGTATGCTCAACAACGACTACACCCTTGCCCTTGTTTCAAATGACATAAAGCAAGTAACAGGCGTTAAAACAACCATCAAGCTTGACAATGCAATTGTTTCTGATGCATCTGACCTCAAGATTGAATTTGCAAACGGATTTAGCGGTAACTATACTTATAACAATGG
>JAMPAE010000153.1 GCA_023667385.1 Ruminococcus sp. | reverse complement strand
CATATTCATCAGCCTTGATTTCAGCCCTGTCAATGACAAGCTCAACCGAAACCTGATTACTTTCAAGGTGTACTTTCTTCTGACGCTTCAAAAGCACACCGCCGTCATAGTCGCAAACGTCACAGCTCAGATCAAAATCAGCAGTTTCAAGCGTGTCATTAATTGCAAAAATTTTGATTTCATTCTTATCATCCTGAATCGACACCTCAAGCGGTGCATTAAAATGTCTTGAAGTATATTGCAAAGCCTTATAGTTACCATAATAATCCATACCTGCCCAACTGCAAACCGGCCAGCAATCGTTCATCTGCCAATAAATTGAGCCGTTGCACCTCCCCTTGTTCCTGCGCCAATGCTCGGTTGCGTCTTTGATACATTCCTGCTGGCAAACCTGCGAAAGATAGATGTAATCTTCAAAATTCTTCGGCAGGCGAAATCTTGATGCAATATAGTAAATCATTTTCATGTTTCCGCTCAGGCACTTCTGGTGGGCAGAAAATACCCTTGAAGTGAGCGAATAGTCCTCAGGCTTGGCAAATTTTTGAATGGTTTTGATGTCCGGCAGGCTTTCAAAGCCAAACTCACTGCAGAACCTTGTGAGCCTTTTGCGATAATAAGTCATTGGCTGCAAGCCATGCCACACTGCCCAAAGATGAGTGTCGCCAACGTTATCCCTGTCGAAGCCTTTCAGGTGTTCAATTCCGCAGGGGCTGCCGGGTATATACGCAGTCACATCGTCATATTTTCTGAGGAAATCAGGCAGAATGTTATAAAAAAACTTATCCGTCCACTTAACATATTTCACGTAATTTCGCCAGGTAATGCTCATGGATTCGATTTCATTGTTACCGTTCCAAATTGCAAGCGACGCATGATGGCGCAAGCGCTTGACGTTATAAGCAATGTCAGATTCAGCGTTTTGCAGAAATTCCTCGTCAAAAAACGGATACGCCTGACAGGCAAAGGGAAAATCCTGCCAAAGCAAAATGCCATATCTATCACAAAGATCATACATCAAATCGCTTTCGTAATATCCGCCGCCCCAAATGCGAATCATGTTCATGTTGGAAAACAGTGCCGCTTTCAGGTCGTAGTCAAGGCGCTCGGCAGTGTATCTGTTGATGAAGCTGTCGGCAGGAATCCGGTTTGCGCCCTTTGCAAAAATCGGAACACCGTTGAGTATGAAGCGAAAATTGATGCCGTGTTCATCCTTGCTTTGATCGAGTGTGATTGTTCTCAAGCCGATTTTTTTGCACATTCTGTCGAGTGTTTCACCTGATTCACTTTTCAATGTCAGTGTAACTTCATAAAGGGACTGCTCATCAACAGGATTCAGTTCATGCGTCCACCAAAGCTGCGGCTTTTCAATGCATATATCATGGCTGATAAGCTTTTTCTCCGCAGAATCAAACCGTGCAATTTCATCTCCGTTCGGTGCGTTAACAACGAGCGTGTATGCACTGTATTTTTCACTCAGCGTTGCAATTTCAGCAGAAACATTGAGCCTTACTTCACCGTTTTCATGCTGCTGATTAATGCGAATATCATCAATTCTTGCGCCGTTTAAAGCAAGGATGCCAATGTTGCCGCTGATTCCGCTCGGCGGCAGAACAGGACCCCAGTCCCAGCCAAAATGGCACTGCGGCTTGCGTATGTGAGGTATACCGTTTTGACCGTTGTTGTTCGGCGGGCATTTTTCTTTTGCCTGCTTTTGCTTAACATAATTGACCGGAGAATAAAAAACAATTCTGATTGAGTTTTCACCAAAAACGAGCTTATCCTTAACATCCCACTCAAACCGCCTGAAGCAGTTGTTTCCGCTGCCAATCAGCTTTTCGTTGAGGTACACATCGCAGATTGTGTCGAGCATATCACAATAAAGCACAAGGCTGTCGTTGCGAAGAAGCTCATCAGTGACGCCGAATGTGCGTTGATATTCCCAATCGGTCAGCGCCACCCAATAGGCATCTTTTTCATTGGTACCGATAAATGGGTCTTCGATTTTGTCATGGCGCATCAGGTCAAGATAGTTACAGCCGGGAACGACCGCCGCCAGCCAATCGCCCTTGCCATATTCACGAAACTGCCAATTTCCGTTTAATGAAAGTTCCATATTATTGTTACCCCTGTTAAAAAAAGAGAGCCGCACGGCGATTTCCTGATAATCGGGAAGATGTCTGTAACTCTCTTTTTGTTATTTTTCATTGTTTTGAACACAATGCGTGTCCTATTTCAAAATCACAGCAGCTCTTATTTATGAAATACTGCCGAGATTTTCTTCATCGGCTTTTTTCTTCTGTAGGTTTTGTTAATCTGAATCGGGGTTTTGATGATCATGTTGGTGACAATTGTCCAAATGATGATTACCATGAAGCAGCCGAAAACTGCATAGAAGCCGGCTGAAAGTGTTGCCGATGTAACCGATAAAATTGCAGTTGCAAGCGTCATGAGTGCATTATCTGAGAACAGCGTCATGAGGTCTGTCAGTGAGATTTCGCCGCCCGTAAGCTTTGCAAAAGCTGAGTTGCTGATGATGATGCAAATGAACATCAGAACAAGTCCGCCTGCACAAAGGCCGATGACAGTCTGCCTTTTCTTTTTGCTGTCGGAAAGGGCTGCGCTGACAACGGCAATTGCAACCAACACGCAAATGACAAGAACAAAAACAACAATGAATGAAATCAGTTGAGGCATGATGGGCTTTGCAATTTCAGCAAATGAGCCTGCATCTTCTGATGGCTTTGCGCCTGCAATTGTTTTCAGCAGTTCAAAAACCGAAAATTCATAGTGCAGATAGTTCTTTCCGCCGTTTTGCGTAATGAGCCCTGAAACAGCGTTAACCAGTGAGCCGATCTGCTCATCGGTGCTGCCGATGACAAAATAGAACATTTTGAGGAAAATTCCTCCTGCGATTGCCGCAAGGGCAAGGATTGGTGTAACAATTCTGTATGCTATTTTCATGATGAAATCCATAGCCTTTCTGACTGCAAAATTAGTTAGGCATCACGCTTTCCTGCGCAGTCGGGCAAGAAGTGATGTATTTTAGGCGGTTAGCTGTGCGACGTCCGCTTTATTTTTTCCATGATGAATTGAGCGCAACTGTTCTGTTGAAAACAATGTTTTCATCGGTTGACGAAGTGTCAACGCAGAAGTAGCCCTGGCGCATGAACTGGAAGGTGTCACCCGGCTTCAGGTTTTTCAAGCCGCCCTCAAGTCTGCATCCTTTGAGCACTTCAAGCGAGTTCGGGTTGAGGTTATCCTTGAAGCTGCCCTTTGATTCATCAGATGGATTTTCTGCATCAAACAACCTGTCATAAAGCCTTGCTTCAAACTCAAAGCTGTCTGCATCGCTGACCCAATGAAGTGTACCCTTGACCTTTCTGCCGTCAGGTGAGTTTCCGCCCTTGCTTGCCGGGTCATAGGTGCAGTGAACGGCAGTGATTGTGCCGTCATCAAGTGCCTCCCAGCCTGTGCAGGTAACAAAATATGCACCTCTGAGCCTTACCTCGTTGCCGGGGAACAGACGGAAATACTTCTTAACGGGTTCAACCATGAAATCCTCACGTTCAACGTAAATTACCTTTGAGAATTTGGTGATTCTTGTTCCCATTTCGGGCTTGTCCTGATTAACCGGAAGCTCAATTTCTTCAACAAGGTCATCTGGGTAGTTATCAATAATTACCTTGAGCGGGCGAAGAACCGCCATCGCTCTTGGCGCATTTTGATTAAGGTTATCTCTTACACAAGCCTCAAGCAAACCGAAGTCAACAACGCTGTACGCCTTTGATACACCGACTCTGTTGATGAAATCTCTGATTGCAGCGGCAGGGTATCCACGCCTGCGCATTCCGCAGATTGTTGCCATTCTCGGGTCATTCCAACCGTCAACGATGTTCTCATTAACAAGCTGCAAGCATTTACGCTTGCTTGTCAGGCAGTAGTTGAGGTTAAGGCGTGCAAACTCAATTTGCCTTGACGGATTTTCAAGCCCAAGCTCACGCAGGAACCAATCATAAAGAGGCCTGTGATTTTCAAATTCAAGCGAGCAAAGTGAATGTGTAACGCCCTCTTTCGTGTCTGAAAGCGGATGTGCAAAATCATAAAGAGGATATACGCACCACTTATCACCGGTTTGGTGATGATGTATGTGAGCAATTCGATAGATAACAGGGTCACGCATATTAATATTAGGCGAAGCCATGTCAATTTTTGCCCTGAGTACCCTTGAACCATCGGGGAACTCGCCTGCTGTCATACGCTTGAACAAATCGAGGTTTTCTTCAACTGTTCTGTTTCTGTATGGGCTTTCCTTACCCGGCTCGGTCAAAGTACCTCTGTAGGAACTGATCTCCTCAGCGGTGAGGTCATCAACATATGCCTTGCCCATTTCGATGAGCTTGATTGCACATTCGTGAATAAAGTCGAAATAGCTGGAGGCATAAAGCACTTCGTCCCATTTATAGCCGAGCCACTGAATGTCCTCTTTGATTGCGTCAACATATTCAATGTCCTCTTTTGACGGATTGGTATCGTCAAGCCTGAGGTTGCACTTTCCGCCGTATTTCTGAGCAATTGAAAAGTTGATTTGAATTGCTTTTGCATGGCCGATGTGAAGGTAGCCGTTCGGTTCGGGAGGGAAACGGGTTTGCACGTGATTGTAAACTCCGTCCTCCAAATCCTTATCAATAAAATCGTGAATAAAATTTGAGTTAATTTCCATTTCTTCCATATTAATGTCTACGATGCGGATAAATCCGCAGTCGCTCCTTTCTGCTGATATATCAAAAATGAATTAT
>JAMPAE010000152.1 GCA_023667385.1 Ruminococcus sp. | reverse complement strand
CTTGCTTTTGTGATGTAGCCGCCGCCACGAAGTGCATCTGTGATGACGTCAACGGCAATCCTTGCCTGATATAGTGCTGATGTGCAGCCCTCACCGTTGTTTGGTTTTGTCAGGCAGGCAGCATCGCCCATTGCAATGAAGCCATCAGAAACGAATGAATAGGGCGGTCTGCAATAAGGCGTTCTGCCTTTTTCAATGTGCTCAACCTCATAATCACACCATGGGACGTTCTTTTGAAATTCTTTGAACATCTCTTCGGCATATTCAAAGCTGAGGTTTGCGCCGACTCCCAAAATGCCGCCTTTCGGGTCTGCCTGCGGAGCTGACCATGCCTTATATTGCAAATAGGAATCTGTGTGAATCACCTTTTCGTGCCCCTCCGGGTATTTGACATAATAAAGGATGACATAGAACATATCTCTCGGCGAAATCACAAAGTTTTCAACGCCATATCCGTTTGGAAGCTTTGTTCTTGCCGCAGACGGGATGCCGGTGCAGTCTGCAACAATGCTTGCAAGTGCTTCCTGCTCGCCGTCAGCAGTGGTATATTTTGCGCCGATGATTCTGCCTTTGTCATCAAAAATGAAATCGCTGAACGGAGCGTCATAAATGATTTCTGCGCCGGCTTTCACAGCGTCATCGTTGAGCCTGAGAATGTAATCATGCTTGTGCATTCCAACAACCTCGGTGTAAGATGGCTTTGGATGATTGCCATAAGCGGAATAAGCGCTGCCGCCGACAAATTCAAAAGCATAGTCACCGTCGGTTTTTTCAGGTATCGGATAGCCGAACTTTTCCATCTCCTTTTTCCCCATATGGAAGATGTCATAATTTCTTGAAACGTTTTCACGCTTCTGCTTTTCAATGACAAGGACGCTGAAGCCCCTGTCTGCCATCTGCTTTGCAAACCAGCTTCCTGTTGTTGAAGCACCTGCAATGATAATGTCGAATTTCCTCATAAAATCTCCTCTCAAATATATCACCCCAAATTTCCGCACAGCAAAACCGTTTTGCGATAAATCGGCGGATGAAATGACAATGTTAGTATAGCATTTTCAACAAAAAAATTCAATGAATATAATAATTTATATAAGATTGTTTACCGTTTTTTCACATCTGAACGGCGCAGGGCGGAAAGCTGAAGGTTATCATAAAAAAAATAAGCGACACAAGCCAAGGCTGTGTCGCTCGAAAGAGGCACGTTTTATGTTTACATTAATTGATCAATTAAATCCGCAAGATCACCGATGGTTTTGAGGTTTTCAAATTCTTCATCGGGGATACTTATTTTAAATTCATCTTCAATTTCAGTTATAAGGTCAACAAGATCAATGCTGTCAGCACCGATTTCTTCCCATGATGTTTCCTTGTCGAGCTTGATTTCGTTAAGTTCAAACCTTGAGCTTACGATGCCGCAAACGTTTTCGAATGTATCCAAGCATATTCACTCCTTTCCTCAGAACCGATTCGGGTTCACTGTTAATATATAGATATTATTCATTATACCGTGATTTGTCAAGACTATAACAAAATTTTTTATTTTCACTGTAATTAATTTTTTATAAGATTTTATCAGTTGAAAATTGCTGTGATTTTTGAAGTTACTTCCTATAATATAAAGCGGATTTTTCAGCAGAATAAATTGTGAACCAAAAAGCGAAAGGATTTTGTTTTTATGACAGCGGCAAGAAAGCGCAGGATAATTGAATATGTGATTATTTTTTGCATCGGCAGCTTCATGTATGGCTTGATTGAAGTGCTTTATCGTGGCTACACTCACTGGACAATGATGCTCACCGGCGGGGTTGTTTTTGCGGTTTTATATCTTGTCAATCTCTCACTGAAAACAAGAAGCTTTGTGTTGCGTGGCTTAATTGGCTGTTTGATAATTACGCTGACAGAGTTTCTTGTTGGAGTGACGGTTAATCTGATTTTCAAAATGCACGTTTGGGATTATTCGTCAATTCCCGGCAACCTTTTCGGTCAAATTTGTCCGCTGTTCAGCCTGTGGTGGTTTTTGCTGTCGATTCCGGCGGTTTATATAATTGTGTTTTTGCATTGGCAATTGAATAAGAAGCTCAACATACACCAAGAATCAGAATAACAAATTCTGAGAGGTGTTACATATGAAGATAAAAGTGATTGAAGCTGCGGCATTTTTGGCGTTTGTCATTGCCGTTGTCATCAGTATGGCTGATTTTGAGGGTGACTGCAAAAATATCAGGCAAGAGGTGCTTCGACTGCACGTGATTGCTAATTCTGATTCCTATAGCGATCAGCTTTTGAAGCTGAAAGTGCGTGACAGTGTTCTTGAAAAAGGTAAAAATGTTTTTGGCACGGCAAAGGACAAGGCTTCAGCCGAAGATGAAATCAAAGCAAACCTGAACTTGATTGAGCAGGCCGCTGAAAGCGAAATTGCCGCAAACGGATTTGATTACTCTGTCAAAGTGGAAATGGGTAAAAGCAGGTTCCCGACTAAATCTTATGGCAATGTCACGCTGCCCGCCGGAGAATACGATGCTGTTCGGGTGATAATCGGTGAGGGGAGCGGCAAAAATTGGTGGTGCGTGATGTTTCCGCCGCTTTGCCTGCCTGCCGCAAGCAAAGATGTGCAGCTCAGCGATGTCATGAATGAAAGCGAGCTTGAGCTTGTAAGCTCCAACCCGAAATACGAGGTCAGATTTTGGTTGGTTGAGAAAATCGAGCAGATTAAGAACAAATTAGCTCGCAACTGAAATATAAAAGCAGCATCTTGCCCTTGACAAAATGCTGCTGAATGATATATACTATAAACATAGGGAGAACTGCGATAGCAGTTATGCTCTCAGCTATTAGTTATATAAAAAATAACCGCAAGTTTCGAAGCAAGGCGGTTATTTTTTTATGGTTACAATAATTAATAAAATTATAATCAAAATTATAACTATGTAATCCATGTTATCCACCTCCCTCCATGACCAATAAAAAAGGGTTAGAAAGTCGGTGAGAACATAACCGCTACTGTTTCGCAATGATTCCCTATGACAGAATTATCTGCACGGTAAGTATAGCATGAATGTCAGATATTGTCAAACAGACGTATAATATTAATTCCATTACGCCCTGATAACAACAAAAGCCGACTGCCGAAATGACAGCCGGTGAATTTGTTTTTTTGTGAGATTCTTATGCAACTGTTGCTTCTGAAATGAAGTCAGCATCGAAGCATGAGCAGGAAACATAGTTTTCTCTGCTGTCAGCGTCTTTGGCATTTTTCTTTTCAATGAGCTTTGTAACTGCAACGTAAATGCCTGCGATTGCGGCAACGATTGCTGAAATGATTGCAACAACTTTTAAGATTTTCTTGAATGTATCCATATCGAGATCCTCCGTACTTAAAACTTATAATTATTATACACGTACATTTTTATAAAGTCAACCGAAATAAGATTTTTTAATAGCTGATCTGATAGTCAGCGGTGTGGCTGCCGTGCATTTTGAGTGTGACAGGTCGGGTGAGATAAGTGCCTGAGCCGTTTGATTCGGTAACCTCAAGCGAGTGCTTCATTGAAGTGATTCTGCCGTCTTTGTCAATGGTTGCTTCAATTGTTCCGTTGTCATAAGTGATGTTCATTGAATCAATTGTTGCATTTGACGGAAGAAATTCATCCGTTTCAATGATTTGCATGAGCGTTGAATACCCCTTGGCGGGTTCTGTCAGCGTTTGAACCTGCTTGCCAAGCTTAATCGTCAATGTATAACTGCCGTTGGAGTCTGATTTCACCGTTGCAGATTTGATTAAGCTGTCGTCAACCGAAGCAGTTTGGCTGATTGGTGCAATGACTTGGTTGGGCGACTTTGCATCAGAGCTGTTTGCCGCATCCATGCCGTTAACAAAACGATAGGTGACGGGGGCAGTGTTTGTGTTGCTGCTGATGATTTTGTTTGCAATGCTTTGAATATAGCCGGGATTCATTTCGTCAATTGAAACGCTGAGATTATCTGTTTTGGTGAGCGTGAAGCGCTTTTCCTCTTTGAGGTTGTTGACCGCCGTCAGATATGCGCCGACAATCTGAGCCTTTCCTTTCGGTATGTTTGCTTCTGCCTGAGAAACTTTTTCTGATTCTTTTTGTTCAACGAGCCATTGCGGATCATCAACCTGAGCGGCTGTTGTGACATTGTTGCCGTGCATTGTGGGCACTTCCTGCTCCTCGGTCACAGGTTCGCTTGTTGTGGCAGGAGTGAAAGCTGTTGCAGGAGCGCTTGTTGTCAAATCGGGCAGAGTCACTGCTTCCGGCTGATTTTTTTGCGCCACCTTAACGCTGATGACGGTTACAATGCAAAACACCCAGAGTGCCGCAATTAAAATTGATATTATCTGGATAATTTTCTTTTGCTCCATGTTCAAAAAGTCCTTTCGTCAGGAAAACGCAAGGGATACGTGATGTATCCCCTTACGTGTGTTATTTTGCTTAGCGAGTGAATTTGTAGTCGTATTTTGAGCTGCCGACCATTGTTGCGTCAAACTTAATGTCTGTTCCGCTTGCGCCTGCTTCATCAGATTCATCCATTTTCATAGAAGTGGTAAGTTCAAGCGGTGAGTTGACGTTGAGAGTGTTCAGTGTGTAGTCACTGTTGATTGTCATTGTGATGACAGCAGGACCGAAGCTTGATGAGAAATCAGACATATCGTCTTCAACTGAGCTTAAATCAGAATCGCCGAGATAGAAGCCGTTGTGTACGTTTGCTGCTGAATTGTTTTTGTCAACAACTTCTTTTGCAAGTGTAATTTTGAGAGTTTTGACACCGTTTGCTTCAGAGAAGCTGAT
>JAMPAE010000151.1 GCA_023667385.1 Ruminococcus sp. | reverse complement strand
CGGCATTTGCAAGCTTGGCGATTTCGGCACATTTAGTTGCCTTGAACCATCCAGAACTTCAATTGCGTTCAAACGTACCCAGTATTACATGGCTCCGGAGTTCATCAACAGCGGAAAAATCAACTGCACAGTTGACACATATTCGCTCGGTCTTGTGCTTTATTCGCTCGTTAACCGTGGCAGGCTGCCGTTCACTGAGGCATACCCGCAAGAGGTTACAATCAACGGGCTTGACCGCTCAAAAATGAACCGCCTCAACGGTGTTGAGCTTCCAAAGCCGCTTCTTGCTTCCGATGCACTTTTTGCTGTAATCTCAAAGGCGTGTGCATATAAAGAGGAGGATCGCTACCTTTCACCAAAGCAGATGTATGCCGATTTGAAAAACGTGCTTGAAAATAAGCCGTTTGAAAAGGCTGAATATGACGATGTTTATTCTGTATCACAAACCGATGAAAGTGAAAAAGACGAAATACCGTTTGACGCTTCGGCAGTTGAATATAAACCGCTTGGTGAAACCGTGCCGATTGCACCAACAGTAATGCCTGTGGCTGCTCCTGAACCTGTTAAGGAGGAGCACAGAGTTTCACTCAAAGAGGAAATCTCCATTCCGGATGTATCCCCAAGTGATTATGCAGCCGGCAAAAAGCCGATGAAAAAGCGTCACGTTGCTTATTCAAGCATTCCGGAGGTTAAGCCGAAGCGCAAAAAGAGCAGTTATAGTGACGTTAAAAAGCTGATTATTCTTGCGGCTGCAGTGCTGATTGTTCTTGTGCTTTTGCTTGTTTCGATTGCACTGAGAGCCGGTTCGGGTGCTCCGGAACAGGAAAGCATTCCGGCAGTAATTTCTCAAAATATCTTCTTTTTGTTAGGGGTGATAACCAATGGCGGCTGATATGGTCAGTGTAATTCTCAAAGCTGAAAACGCAGCGAGAAAAGAAGAAGCAAAAGTTCGGCAGCGGGCAGAGATGATTGTTTCCGAAGCAGAAAGTCAGGCTGAAAAAATCAGAGAATCTGTCATTGATCAGGCAGAAAAAGAAGCACTTTTGATTGCGAGTGAGGCTGATTTTTCCGCAAGCGGCATCATCAAGCAGGCAGAAAAGCTTGCTGATCTGCGTGAAAAAAAGGTCATTGCAGAAACCGAAAAGAAATATGACGAAGCGATAAAAATTGTTTTAGACAGCTTATTTTAAATATATCTTAGCGTAATAGAAATTTTTTGAGGGAGGTGTCTGAACTTGGCAAAAATCAAACTTGTTCATTTTGAACTTGTTGCCCTTCTCGAAGAAAGTAAAAGGCTGATGGAATATCTTCAGCGTGTTGGTGTGACTGCACTTGAGAACATCGAAAGCGAACAGCTTGAAAAATACGACACTGCCGCCGTTGCCGATGAGCATAGGCGAAACCGTGAAACAGCGCTTAAAGCGGTGCAGGCAATTGAAAAACACTGCTCAATCAAAACATCGTTTTTTGATTCTCTTCGTGATTGCGAAGAAATCGAATATCACGAATATAAACAGCTTTGTGACTCAGCGGATGAGCTTTTGCAAACCTGCGATGAAATCAATCGACTTGCCGATGAAATCGAAAGTCAAAAACTGCAAATCATTCGGCTGAAAACGCTGATTGAATCTTACAAGCCGTGGGAGCCGCTGGACATCCCAATGAGCAGCAGAGGAACAGCATCATCGTCCATTTTCATTGGTTCATTCAAAAGTGAGCTTGGTGCGGATGAAATCAAGCAGCAGCTTGCAAAGCAAATTCCCGCAGTTGATGGTATTGAAGCGCAAGTTGTTTCTGCCTCGAAGCTTCAAACCTGCGCAGTGATAATCTGCCACGTTTCCGATACTTTGGAGGTTGAAGAAGCACTGCGGCAAATCGGGTTTATCAAGCCTGAAAATCCTGCAAAAAAGTCTGTGAAAGCTGTAATCTCTGATTATGAAAAGCAGATTGAGAAAGCAGAGGAAGAAATCGAACTGACGGTTTTGAAGCTAGGTGAATATGCAGGACAATATGAAAAGCTGAAATTTTTAAGCGATTACTATCTGATTCAGCAGGAAAAATATGAATCAATCTCGCTCGCAGGTACATCTGAAAAGGCGTTTTTCCTTGAGGGGTATGTTCCTGAAAAAGAAAGTGAGGAGCTTAAATTTGAGGTTGAAAAGCGCTTTACTGCTCAAATGGAACTGAGCGAGCCTGACTATCAAAACAAGGATGTTCCTGTTTTGATTAAAAACGGTTCTTTTGCCGGCGGTGTTGAAAGCATCAGCAATATGTACTCACCGCCTTCAAACAACGACATCGACCCAAACCCGATTATGGCGATTTTCTATTATGGCTTGTTCGGCTTGATGTTGTCAGACGGCGGCTACGGAATTTTGATGATTATTTTTGCGCTTGTTGCAAAGTTTAAGTTCAAAGTTGGCGGCAGCAAAAAGAAGTTCGTTGATTTTGCACTTTATTGCGGAATCTCAACAACATTCTGGGGAGCAATGTTCGGCGGCTGGTTCGGCGATTTGATTCCAACAATTTGCACAACATTTTTCGGCATGGAAAACGGACCGAACCTCGCAATTTGGTTTACCCCGGCGGATGAGAGCATTAAATTGCTGTTGTTCTCGTTCCTGTTCGGCATTGTTCATCTGTTCGTCGGTCTTGCAATCAGGTTTTATCTTCTTTGCAAAAAGAAAGATTACATCGGCGCATTTTGCGATACTATTCCGGTTTATGTTTTTGTTTTGGGCATCGCAATCATCGGCAAGAATTTCATTGAGCCTGTTACGGCTCAAGTCAAGTCAGTCGGTGCTTGGTTGCTGGCCATCGGTTCAGTGCTGATTGTGCTGACAGCAGGACGAAGCTCAAAAAATATTTTAGGCAAGCTCGGCGGCGGACTATATGGTCTGTATAACAGCGCAACAGGTTACCTTGGTGATATTTTGTCATATTCTCGCTTGCTTGCGCTCAACCTTGTGACAGGCGTAATTGCCCAGGTTGTTAATATGCTTGCGGCGATGATGGGAAATGTTGTTGCGTTTGTTATAATTTTTATCCTCGGTCACACTGTGAACCTTGCCATTAATCTCATCGGCACATATGTTCACACCTGCCGATTGCAGTATGTTGAGTTTTTCTCAAAGTTTTATGAGGGCGACGGAAAATCGTTTACGCCGTTCAGGATAAATTCAAAACATTTTAAAATTCAAGGAGGACACAATCAATGAATTATTTAGGTTTAGCTTTTGCAATTTTAGGTGCTGCGCTCGCAGTCGGTCTTGCAGGCATGGGATCTGCAAAAGGTGTTGGACTTGTTGGTCAGGCTTCAGCAGGTCTGCTTTCGGAAGATCCGTCAATGTTCGGTAAGGTGCTTACCTTGCAGCTTCTTCCGGGCACACAGGGACTTTATGGTTTTATTATTGCAATTTTCGTTTTGATTCGCACAAATTTAATGAGCGGTACTCCGACGCAGCTTTCATGGCAGCAAGGCTTGCTTTATTTTGCAGCGTGCTTGCCGATTGCAATTGCAGGCTATTTTTCTGCAATTCATCAGGGCAAGGTTTCCGCAGCAGGCGTAAGCCTTCTTGCAAAAAAATCAGATCAGCTCGGTCGTGCTGTCACAATGGCATCACTTGTTGAATTTTATGCAATTTTGCCGTTCCTCATCTCATTCCTTGCAGTGTTCAACATCGGTGGTTAAGCTTCTGCAACTTGAACAGAATTTTTTACAAAGGGAGTTGAGAATGTGACAGGGCTTGAAAAAATTGTTGAAAAAATTGCACAGGAGAGCACGGCTTTGTGCAGTGAAATCATTGAAACTGCATCAAACAAAGCTGAAGAAATCATTGCCAATGCAAAAAATTCCGCAAGGAAAGAAGCTGCCGCAATTGTTGAAAATGCGCAGAAAGAAGCCGACAGGCGCACTGCAGTTGCAAAATCTTCGGCTGAAACAATAACAAGAACACGCTATCTTGAAACAAGAAATGCAATTTTAAATGACATCATTTCTGCGGCGTATGAGGAAGTTGAAAAAATGGATGATGCCGCTTATTTTGATTTGATTTTCAACATCTGCGTTCGCAATGTTGAACCGGGTGAGTGCGTGATGTATCTTTCTCAGCGTGACATCAGCCGCCTGCCGAATGGCTTTGAAACAAGAATCAACGAGCGTGTTTATGAAACAACAGCCGTACAGATTTCTGCTAAGCCAAAGAATATCGAAAATGGTTTCATTCTTGATTACGGCGATTTTGAAATAAATTGCACTTTAAGAAACATTTTTGATGAAGGTATGGAACGTATCAGAGACAGGCTCGGCGAAGTATTATTTGCATGAAAGGCGGCATGAACATGAAAGATGAAGATTATGCTTATGCCGTTGCAAGAATACGTGCCAACGAAAAAAATCTGCTGACAAACAGTGATATTGACGCCTTAATCAAAGCGAAAACCTATGATGAAGCAATCAAAGTTTTGCAGTCAAAGGGCTGGGCGAGTCCGAATAACAGTGAGGATTCAGTTGCATATAATCAGAAAAAGCTTTGGAATCTGCTTTGTGAAAGCGTACCGGACAAAAGTGAGCTTGCAGTTTTCACCGTTCAGAATGATTTTTTCAACGTCAAAGCTGCACTTAAATGTATGCTTACTGAAAAATCACCCGATGAGCTTTTTGTCTATCCGACTTCGCTCAATATTGAGCAGCTTGTTTATGCAGTAAAAAAGCATGATTTTTCACTGCTCGGCGATTTTGGTGAAGCTTGTAAAAACGCCTATGAAACCGCTTGTCAAACGCAAAACGGTCAGAATGCGGAAATTGTGCTGGATACTG
>JAMPAE010000150.1 GCA_023667385.1 Ruminococcus sp. | reverse complement strand
GTCAACGCTGAGTGTCTTTTTGGTGTAATCATGAGCGATGATGTCATCGTTTGTTGTCATTTTTTCATATTCGCAGAGCTGGCAAATTACCTTTGTGCCTGAGCCATGCTGGCAGGTTGCCGTAACAGGAATTTCCTCACCCCACTGATGAGCAACTGCTTCAAATGAAGCTCTGATCATCTGAGTTTCAGTGATGTTTGTGAGCGGCTTGTCCCAGCCTTTGAATGCATAATGGAACTCAGCATCGGGAGCTTTTGCAAGCTCTTCTGTTGACGGTGCTGTTACATCCTTACCATATGAAACCTGTTCAATTTTGAGTACTCTGTTGTCATTGTCAAGGAAGATGACGGTGAACTCATTGACATCCATTGCTTCCATTGCAGCTTCAATGTCAACTGCAAACTTATCAACATCTGCCTGTCTTGTTCTTCCAAGACCGGTAACAACTGCTGCAATTGCGCCTTCAAGTCTTGCACGGCTTTCAGCAGTGTATTTAATTACGTAGTTGCTCTGATTAATATAGAACTCATTAGCATCAGCAATTGCGTCATTAACAGCTTTGTAGTTAGCCTCAACGAATGTGCCATCGTCATATTGAGCTGTGTATTCTGTATCTGCTGTTACTACTGCTCTTGCCGTAGACCAACCGGTAAACTTATAGTCTTTGTCGCCTGATTCTGCTTTATAAGCTGTAATTTTCTGACTTGACGTTGTATAGAAATAAGATATTGATGGCCATGAACCGTGATATACTTCTGCTTCCATAACAACATCATCTTGTTGTTCATATTTATCATTACGGATATTTTTGAAAGTCAAATCATATTTAGCATCAGTAAGTTTGAACTCTTGTGAAATTTTAGTAGTACCCCAACAAGCTGAAACAGTAACTTGCTGTGAAGTTGCAGTTGTGCCTGTATTAGCTGCTCCACTGATGTAGATATATCTTCCAGCTGATGCCGTATAACCACTTAAAGTGATTCCACCCGAAACAGTAGAATAGTCATTATTTGTTTTAGCATAGTCGGTTGATATTTCCCATGTGGGGTTACTCATATTAACACCATACTGGTCTTTAGCTGCAGTTACACTTACATATTGACTGGCTTTAGTTGTAACTGTTGACTTCGGACAAGTCATATCTTCTAAAGTCTTGTTCCATGTGACAGTGTCTTCAGTGGGTGCAGGCATATTGGTTTCCCATGTCCATGTAGAACTGGTATCAACATAACCATAACTACTGTGATTACCACCACTATCGCCTTTTGTTGATGCAATAGTTAAGTAATATTCATCAGTCGAACTTTCAAGGTGTGCAGTACCTTTCCAAAGAGTTTTTTCGTTCGTTCCATCAGAATTTGCAACTTTTATTGCTGTTATTTCATATCCGCCAGAACCAAGTCCAAAAACTGATACGCTGTTATTATCATATATAGCATACAGAGATGTTGGGAAACCAGATATTGTCGCAGTGGCTTTTAATGTGCCTGATCCACTATTGGTGTTACCGGTATTTCCCATAGTAGTAACACCACCATATGTGGAATTATTTATATCCCAATATACTTCTTTTTCCGTTCCAAGTCCGTTATTGGTTTTATAAAAAATTGAAAAACCAGCAACATCCTTTTCATCCTTATTGCCTGTAACATTATCTCTTCCAGTATAACTATTAAGCTTTCCTGTATCTCGTTTATCGGTAACCTTCCATTCAACAGTAACCTTATAGCTACCAGCCGTCAAAGCACTGGCCTTGGTCGGTTCAAAGAACACCCATGCGGTCATGACCATGAGCATTGCCATGAAAACGGACAGGACTTTCTTTCCTGTTTTCAATGTTTTTTTCATTAAGAATTCCTCCTTAAATTAAGTTCCGCTTCATGCCCTCCATGAAGCTTTTTATATGTAAAACGGATAACGTCCGAATTAAAAAGATTGTCAATATCTGCCCCTGTCACCGGCAAATACGGATAATTCATTCCCGTGCGTTTTCCACACACGATAAAATCCCTTTTACAATTACCCTATGATACGATATTAATAATAATCGTTTTCTTCCATTTTGTCAAGGGGGTTGCAAAAAAAGTCTTGCCTTTTTTCTGCATTTTTGGAATCGTTTGTTGGTTATCTCTTTGCATTGCGTGATGTTGTCTTTTACTCCTTCCGTCACAACTTCGTTGTGCCACCTTCCTCAAGGAGGAAGGCTAATTAAGGCTCCCTGTCGAGGGAGCTGTCAGCGAAGCTGACTGAGGGAGTTCTCGACATCAAAATTTATATATAGTTAATTGATTAGGTTGTAACTCCTTCCGTCACGACTTCGTCGTGCCACCTTCCTCAGGGAGGAAGGCTAATTAAGGCGCCCTCCCTGAGGGAGTCTTAATTGCATCTGTATGTTTTTGCTCTGTTTCGGTCGCCCCTACGGTTTGATAAATTTTGTCATATATGTTATTCTTATGTTGCAGGTTATCCTGCCACGGGACACCGTGAAACAGTAGCGGTTATGTTCTCACCCATTTATTTCGGGAGGGGAACTTTTATGAACCCCTCCACATCAGATGAGAGGGGGACTGCAAATGAACCTTGTTACATTCGACGAGCTTCTTGCTCTGTTGATGCTGATTACGGCAATCAGCAACATTTTTGTGAATGTAATCATCGCCATTGTAAGTTACATAAAAAAATAACCGCCCCATCTCCAAATGTGCGGTTATTTTTATCCAAACATTTTGAGAACATAACTGCTCTCACAGTGTTCCCTATGTTTATAGTATATACTAACAATCAGCATTTTGTCAAGGCAAAGTGTTGATTTTTTCTTTTCCTCTGCGGTGCCAACACAACCATTGGCAGGGCTTTGCCCGCAATACCGCAAGAAAAGCCGCACCATTTGCGGCACGGCTTTTTGTGAATCAGGGTTTAATCATTGATGTATTTTTCCAAAATGGCGAAGATTTTCCTTGCGTCGATCGGCTTGGAAACGTGAGCGTTCATGCCGCATTCAAGGCACTTTTTCACGTCCTCGGCAAATGCATCAGCGGTCATGGCAACAATCGGAATCTTTTTGGCGTCGCTGCGTTCAAGCGCCCTGATTGCCTTCGTGGCTTCATAGCCGGTCATTTCGGGCATTCGGATGTCCATGAGAATCGCATCGTAATAGCCGACCCATGATGCGGCAAATTTTTCAACGCAAAGCCTGCCGTTTTCAACCATGTCAAGCTCCATGCCGCTTTGCGACAGCAGCTCAAAGGCGATTTCACGGTTGAGCTCATTGTCTTCAGCAAGGAGAACACGGCAGCCCTTGAGTGCTTCGCCTGTGCTTTCAGCATTGCTTTCCATGCGCTCGGATTCATCAACGTATTTGTGAAGAGTATAGAACAGCGTTGATTTGAACAACGGCTTTGAAATGAAGTTTGAAATGCCCGCTTCCCTTGCCTCTTTTTCAATGTCGCTCCAATCATATGCCGAAATCAGCAGAATCGGAACATCTGTGCCGAGCTGTTGATGGATGCGCCTTGAGGTTTCAATGCCGTCAATACCGGGCAGCTTGTAGTCCATGAGCACAACGTGATAATCATTGTTCAAGTTGTGCTGCTTTGCAATCATTTCAACTGCACTTTCGCCGTCAAGCGTCCATTGAGCGTTGACACCCATTTCGCAAAGATCGGAAACCACGCTGTCGCACAGCAGGCGGTCATCATCAACAACGAGTACATTCCAGTTTGGCAAAATAAACTCGGCTTCCTGAACATCGCAGCGCTCAAAATCAAAATAAACATTAAATTCACTGCCAACATTCGGGGTACTTGTAACTTCAATTTGTCCGTCCATTGCATCAACGATGTATTTTGTGATTGCCATGCCGAGACCTGTTCCCTCGGTGCGGTGAACTCTGGCACTGTCTGCACGAACAAAGGATTCAAAAACTCTGCTGAGGAACTCATCGGTCATGCCGATGCCGCTGTCCTTAACCATCAGGTGAACCCTGACAAAGTTTTCACCTTTTTCGGAATCGGATTCATCAAGCTGAAGGCAGATTGAGCCGCCGTCCGGCGTAAATTTAACTGCATTTGAAAGCAGATTCATAATCACCTGGTTAAGCCTTACACAGTCGCAGGAAACAACCTCGGATGTTATGTTTCTGATGTGTACGTCAAAGTTCTGCTTTTTCATTTTAATCTGCGGCTGAATAACGCTCACAACGCTGTCCATCAGCTCACGAAGCGAAACCTGCTCCATTGTCAGCGTCATTTTGCCATTTTCAATTTTTGACATATCAAGCACGTTGTTGATCAAGCCAAGAAGCTGCTTGCCGGAAACGGTGATTTTTTTCAGGCAATCGCTCACCCTTTCAGGGTCATCAATGTTTGCAATTGCAATTTCCGTCATGCCGACAATTGCATTCATCGGCGTTCGTATGTCATGGCTGACGTTTGACAAGAACTCACTTTTTGCCCTGTTGGAGCGCTCAGCCTCACGCTGAGCTTCTTCCGCAATGCTTCGTGCCTCAACAACTTTGTGCATCTGACGTGACATAATTCTTGAATAAGCAGCGATAATTATAATGAGCAAAATCAATATTGTGAGGCAAGCGATGATGGCTGAAATGAACCACTGCTTGCTCAATGTATTAATTGTTGAGTTCAAATCGCCATATGGCATGAATGTAATCAGATACCATTCAGAATTATCAAGCTTGGCACAATAAATCTGCCTTCGTGTTCCGTCGATTATCATCTCATTTGAATAAGCTTCTTCCTTATCCATTGCAGTTGTAAGCTCTTTAATATATTCATCAACGGTGATTTCGTCGCCCTGCTTGACGCCCATGCCCATCAGCTTCATCAGCT
>JAMPAE010000014.1 GCA_023667385.1 Ruminococcus sp. | reverse complement strand
AAAGACACTCAGCGTTGACACAGCAGCAACCTGCACAGAGGCTGGCGTAGGCCATTACCTCTGCGACATGTGCGGTCAGCCCGGCGAAGAAGAAGTTGTAATTGCGGCAACAGGTCACGTTTACGATGAAAACGGCGTAATTGTTAAACCTGCAACCTGCATAAAAAAAGGTACTGAACGTGTTACCTGCGTAAAATGCGGCGAAACAAAAGACCTTGACATTCCGATGATTCCGCACAACTTTGTTGCAGGCGAAAAAGTTGCTGCAACCTGCGAACACAGCGCATACACACCGTACACCTGCTCAACAGAGGGTTGTACAGAATCATATAATAAGTATGATGCAGAACCTACACCTGCTCATAAATATGAAAGCTTTGCATTCGACCACGGCACCTTGACAAGCACCTGCAAAAACTGCGGCAAAGAGCTTGTTATTGAAAACATTGAAGACGGTCACGAATACGAGAACATTACAATCACAAAGGCTCCTACCTGCACGGAAGAAGGCGCAGCAATAATTTCTTGTGCAGACGGTGCAGAAATCGAAGTTACACTCCCGATTGATGAAACCGCACACACCAAATTGGAAACAACTTACACAGCCCCTGAATGCAATAAGGAAGGCTCAATTGTAACCGAATGCAAAACCTGCGGTGCAGAAATCGTCAATGAAACAATTAATGCTCTTGAACACAAGTATGTAACAGTTGTTGACAGAGAAGCAACTTGCACAGAAGTAGGCTCACAGCACGAAGAATGCGCAGTTTGCGGTGACGCAAAGGCAGCAACTGAAATTAATAAGAAACCACACTCATATGTCAGAATTGAGGGTGATTGCACAAGTGATACGCTTGATGTTTGCGCTTGCGGTGATAAGGTAATTGTAAAAGCACAGCCGGGTCACACCATGAGCGATTGGACAACTTATCAGGCTGCAACCTGCTTCAGCAACGAAGTGCAGACACGCTCTTGCCAGAACGAAGGCTGCACACACCTTGAAGCACAAATTGTTGAGAATTCAAAACTCACACACTTGGCAGACGCAACAAAGGATGTTGTAACTGCTCCGACTTGCCTGACAGGCGGCTTCACAACACACATTTGCCAGTATTGTAAAACAAGCTTCATTGATACATTCACAGATCCGCTTGATCACAACAGCACAAGCGAAAAATACGTCGCTCCGACCTGTGAAGAAGGCGGCAAGACAGTAGTTATTTGTAACCACTGCGGAAAAATCATGAGTGAAACTCCGGATGGCACAGCAAAGAGAGAACACAGCTTCCCAACTGATGGTACAGGCAAGGTTACCGTGGCTGCAACCTGTACAAAAGATGGTGAAATGGTTGTAAAATGTAAATATGATGACTGTGAAGAAACCCAAACGGTTACAATCAAGGCTCTCGGCCATGAATGGGTTAAGGATGACGAAAATTCAACAGCAGCAACTTGCGAAAATGATGCTGTAAATGCATTCTATTGCCTGAGATGTGGCGAGACTAAGACAGAAACTGTTAAGGATTCTGCACTCGGACATAATATGGTTCCTACTGAGGAGGGAACCGTTGCAGCAACCTGTAAAAATGGTGGTACAACACACCTTGTTTGCGCAAATGATGGATGCGGACATGAAGAAACAAAAACCACCCCCGTTGATGAAAACGCACATGATTACGGTGAAGGTGAACTTCATCAGTCCTGCTATGAAGCAAGCTATAGACTTTACACTTGTAAGAATGACGCAAGCCACACAAAGAAAGAATACACAGCTGATTCGTTGCTTGATCACAAATTGGAAGTTGAAGTTGGTGCGGACGGTAAGTCAGTACGCATTTATTGTAAAAACGAAGGCTGCCCAATAGATGAAACTAATGAAGTTTCAAATGAGCACAGGTTTGAAGTTGAAAAAGTTGTGAATGCAACTTGCCAGAAAGACGGCTACATTGAGCTTAAGTGCAAAACTCATGAAAACTGCAGCGAGAACCAGACTATCACACTTTCTAAGAGCGATGCTGCACAGCATACTAACCTCAGAACATCAAGCAGCGGTGTTTGCGGAGACGGCGGAATAGTTTACATCATTTGTAAAGATTGCGGTAAGACAGTTGATAGCTGGAAACCTGAAGCTCACGAATGGCATGAGCCGACAGTTGTTGCTCCGACCTGCACACAGAATGGTTACACAGAGCATCACTGCAAGTACTGTCCGGCTATCATAAAAGACAACTACAAGATGGCTCAGGGTCACCAGTATCCTAAAGAAGGCGAGCTTCTGCCTGCAACCTGCACAACACCTGCACGTTGGGCTTATAAATGCGTACTTTGTAATAAGGATACTCACAAAGCTGACGGTTCTTGCGCTTGTGACCACGGTATTGATTACATTAAATATGTAAACGATCAGAACTCGAAGCCGAACGGACACGTTTGGGGTGACTGGCAGTATGAAGATCACGGCTCATACTTCTATAAGTATCGCCAGTGTGAAAACTGCAGCCTCAAGGAATACGAAGTTGATGAGAATCAGAACAAGACAGTATATCATCAAGTTAAGTTCGTTAACCCATATTCAACAGTTGACTACAGAGATGTTTCATCCAAGCAGGCAAATGAGCTCGCTAAGCTGAATCAGCAGAAGCTTGACAAGGCAGCACAGCTCAGAGCAGAAAAAACAGAAAAAATCGCAGCAGTCAAAGCTGAATATAATGAAAAATATGCACCTGTTCAGGAAAAATATGATAATGATCTTGCAGATGCAAAAGCAGCATTCAAAGAAGCTGTTTTCAGAGCTCGTGACGATGCCGCTGAAGTTGAAAGAATTGAAGCTGCATATGACGCTCAGGTCGCTGAACTTAAAAAAGCTCATGAAATTGTTGTTGCTCAGTTTGACGCCGATTATGAGGCAGCCGTAAAGGCTATCAACGAAAAATATGACGGCGTCTTTGATGAAGAAGGTAACAAAACAGCACCGGGACTGATTGATAATCTTAACAGTGAGTACGAAGCAAAAAATGCACAAGTTGTTGCAAAGTATAACGATGAAATTGCAAAAATCGAAGTACAGTATGACATTCTTAATGGTGGTAAGACTTATCTTGTTAAGAAAGATGCAAGCGTATATGACAATGAGGTTGTCGGCGTAGCTTATGCTAAGAACGGCACATCTGCAACATATGTTGGCAGCAACCCGACTCGTGCAAAGGACTATAACTTCGGTGCATATGTATTCGAAGGTTGGGCTGCAACAAAGGATGGCAAGGTCATTAGCAGAACAACAATTGATAAGGTTACTGAGAACACAACAGTCTATGCAACATTCAAAGGCGAAACAGTCACGTATACTGTTACATTCTATAACCAAACAATTTACGGAAGCAAGGGCGCACGTATCACTCAGCCCGCAACTTATACACACGGCGATCCGGCATGTTTCATCGTTGGCAAGGACAAGTTCAAGACTGAGCCTTGGAACACTCAGCAGTTGATTGAACAAGGCGTTGTTCCAACACTTCCGAGCACAATTGCAAACAACTTCGAGTTTACCGGTTGGAGCTGGGAAGGCGGCAGCGGTGCTTCTTATGACACGCAGCACATCTATGACAGTGTTGACCTCACAGCGGTTTATGATGTAGTTGGTAAGCAGTACAAGGTTGTTCTTCATGACTATGCAAGAAATGCTAAGGGTGAATATAAGAGCGACTTTGGCGGCGAGGCAATCAAAGAGTTCATATTCAACCATGGCGATGCATATGACCCGTCAATTGAAAGCCTTGTTGAAAAAGAGCCGTTCGATGGTAACTTCAAGTACCTCCTCAGCTTCGAGGGATGGAAGCTTGCAAACGGTTCAAGAGTAGATTACACTTATACCGGCTATCAGGCTCCTGACTCATCATGGGCACCTTATGAATATAAGGAAGGCAATGAAACCAACGAAAACCTTAAGACAGATAAAGAAAAGGGTATCATCCATCTCTATCCGTCATACTACAAGCGTCCGGTTACTTATAAATTGACTGTCAGTGCAATTGACATCGGTGATGTTGGTGTACCGGTTGGCTCACTCGTTGAAGTATTCGACGTTAAGACCGGCAAGGTATACACAGGCACGATTGACAAGAACAGCCAGTGCGTATTCAACCTTGTTGAAGGCAGATACCGTGTTGTTGTTCACTCAGGTGACGATGCAGGCTTCTCAGGCGGCGATGAAAAATGGGACTTTGACCTTTATAAGAACATGGAAATCGTTGTTGAAGTTCAGGCAAGTAAGGACATCAATGACGGCAAGGAAAATTGCTCATGCATCTGCCACAGCTTCCTTGGAAGAATTTGGATCACATTCCTCAACCTGATCTACAGACTCTTCGGTAAGAGAACTGTATGCTGCTACGATATGTATGCAACACACGCTGACAGATTGGTATATGGTCCTGGTGAAAACAAATAAGCAAACTTTAAGGACGTCCGACGGGCGTCCTTTTTGCTGACAGGGCAGAGTTAGGCCTGATATGTTTTAGGTGATTTTGCATTGGCGGATGCGATTGTGCAGAGTGACATCAAAACTGCATTATTGCATGGATAAAATGGTAATATTCAATAAAAATGCATATTTCTGCATAAAATTTGCAAAAAAGCCTTGACTTTTGCATAATAATACGTATAATCATAGCATATTAACAAACAAACTAAGAAATGGAGATAGATCATCATGAAAGAAATTAAAAAGATTGTTCTTGCATATTCAGGCGGACTTGACACTTCAATCATCATTCCGTGGCTCAAGGAGCATTATAACAACGCTGAAGTTATTGCTGTTTCAGCAGACGTAGGTCAGGGAACTGAACTTGACGGTCTGGAGGAAAAGGCAATTGCAACAGGCGCATCAAAGCTCTATATTGAAGACCTCAAAAAGGAATTTGTTGAAGATTACATTTATCCGACACTTAAAGCCGGCGCTGTTTATGAAGGCTCATATCTTCTCGGTACTTCATTTGCACGTCCGATCATTGCAAAAAGAATTGTTGAAATTGCAAAGGCAGAGGGTGCTGACGCAATTTGCCACGGCTGCACAGGTAAGGGCAATGACCAGGTACGTTTCGAGCTTGCAATCAAGGCTTTTGCACCTGACATGGAAATCATCGCCCCCTGGAGAACATGGGAATTTAAGAGCCGTGAAGACGAAATCGAATATGCAATTGCTCACAACATTCCGCTTAAAATCACAAGAGAAACTAATTATTCAAAGGATAAGAACCTCTGGCATCTTTCACATGAGGGTCTTGACCTTGAAGATCCGGCAAACGAGCCGAAATATGAAGAAATCCTTGAAATGGGCGTAACACCCGAACAAGCTCCGGATAAGGCAACTTACGTCACAATCGGATTTGAAAAAGGTATTCCGACAACACTCAACGGCGAAAAGGTTGATGCAGTCACAATGGTTGAAAAGCTCAACGAAATTGGCGGCGCAAACGGTATCGGTATTGTTGACCTGCTTGAAAACCGTCTTGTCGGCATGAAGTCAAGAGGCGTTTATGAAACTCCGGGCGGAACAATTCTCTATTTTGCTCACAAGCAGCTTGAGACACTCTGCCTTGACAGAGAAACATCTCACCTTAAAGAGCAGCTTTCAGTTAAGTTTGCTGAACTTGTATACTACGGTCAGTGGTTCACCCAGTGCCGTGAAGCTCTTTCAGCATTTGTTGATAAGACTCAGGAAACTGTTACAGGCGAAGTTAAACTCAAACTTTATAAGGGCAACATCATGGGCGCAGGCACAACCTCACCGTATACCCTTTACAGCATGGACATGGCAACATTTGATGAAGATGATTGCTATAATCAGGCTGACAGTGAAGGCTTCATCAACCTCTTTGGACTTCCGATTAAGGTTAAAGCAATGCTTTCAAAGGATTGGGACATCAATAAATAAAAAAGTTTAAGGCTGCTTTCGGGCAGCCTTTTTTATGTTTCATATATGGCGAATTAGGGTGGCATCAGCAGATGATATTATTCCGCCGAGTAAACCATCATTGGGCAGAAAAAAGCAACAGCACAAAATGAGTGCTGCTGCTTTTCATTATAATAGTATAAGTTTTTATCTCAGTAACTCAGCAACCGTTTTAATATGCATTGCAACCGCTGTTCGGATACATTCCTCGTTCGGATTCATTTTGCCGTTGTGGAGCGGAAATTCAGCGCCGGCACCAATATGATAGAAACTGCCATCGTTATTTTCAATATAATATCCGAAATCTTCGGTTGTCATCGTAGGTTCATCAAGCACAGTTACATTGTCACTGCCAAAAAGTTGATTCGCACAGCTTTCAACAAAAACAACGTCATCATTGTGATTAACAACACCCGGATAGCTTTCGTGAATTTTAATCTGAGCCTCACAGCCTGTTGCTTTTGCTGTTTCCTCTGCGGTTAAAATGAGTTGCTGCTGCATCATCTGACGTGCTTCAGTGCCAAGGGTACGAATGATGCCTGTTAAAATTGCTACATCAGGGATGATGTTGCAGGCAGTTCCGCTTTCAAAAGTACAAACGCTGACAACAGCGCTATCGGTTGGTGAAATGTTCCGTGCAGTGATACCCTCAAGTGCGAGTGCAATTCTGCTTGCTGCCGTCAGTGCATTTTTGCCCATGTGCGGCTCTGCTCCGTGGCAGCTTTTGCCTTTGACGATGATTGTGAAAACATCAGATGCAGCATAGCTTTTGCCATATTTGACAGCAACCGTGCCGGCGGGAAGTTCAGGGCGAATGTGGATACCAAAGACTTTGTTTACGGTTGGATTTTCGAGCACTCCTGCGTCAATCAAGCGTTTTGCGCCGCCGTTACCCTCTTCATCAGGTTGAAAAATGAATTTAACTGTTCCGTGAAGCTCGTTTCGATGCGTGGAAAGTACTTTTGCTGCTGCAAGCAGTGACGCTGTGTGTATGTCGTGACCGCAGGCGTGCATCATTCCGTTTGTTTTTGATGCAAAAGGCAAGTCTGTTTCTTCTGCAACAGGAAGAGCATCAATGTCAGCACGCAAAGCAATCACTTCACCCTCACCGCAGGAAAGAATACCGATAACGCCCGTTTCAAGCGGCTGAAAAACCTCAATGTTCCATTTTTCAAGCAGTGATTTAATATATGCGGTTGTTTTGTGTTCCTTGTTGCCGATTTCAGGATTTTCATGAAGATGGCGTCTGATTGCAACAGCTTCATCAAACACCTCATCAGTATACAGTAAAATCTGTTCATTTGTCATAATGTCACCTCCCTAACAAATTTGTATATGCATTCAGTATAGCACAAAAGTGGATTTCATTCAATATACATTAGCCGAACAGCTTCGTGATGAGTTGTTGTGCATCATCTTTTGTGAAACCACCAGGCGAAAATTTAAAGTTATTTGGTATTGTGTCGTTCCAACGCTCACAATAGGCTTCAATTTCGCCCGATGTCATTGAGATTTCACCATAATCAGTCAGACGTTCAATTGTTTTGCAAAATCCGGACTTCGTTTCGTTTATGAGCTTCATGAGCCTGTTGAATTTTTCGGGTTCAAACTTTTCGGCACGCTCAATGAAAGCCGGCATAAAAGCTGCGCAGGCTGTTCCGTGCGGCACATCATAGTTTTCTGTTAAGATATAGCCCAATGGGTGCGGGAAAGCTGTGCCGCAATAGGCAAGTGTGATACCGGCATATAACGAGCCATAGTAAAGCTGTTCACGCATTGATTCATCAGGCAGGGCAGATGTTTCGTCAAGCTGCTTTAGACCATTGAAAATCATCGGAATGGCTTTTTCGGCAAACATTGTCGGTATGTCTCCGCATTTAACAGAGAAATACCCCTCAAGAGCATGAGAAAGTGCATCAAGTGCAGTTGAAACGGTCACCGAAAACGGCATGGTGTGAGTATATGAGCTATCGGCAAAGGTGAGCGATGGATTGCAGTCATCCGGAGCAATACTCTTTTTTCTGCCGGTTTGCGCACTTGTGAGCACAGCAACTCTGCCAACTTCGCTGCCTGTGCCTGCCGTTGTGCCAATCAGGACAAGCGGTAAAGCTCTATTTCGGCTTGTCACTGCATATACATCATTGGGTGAAAATTCCTGATTTGCAGCAAAAACAGCGGTTGCCTTTGCTGCATCCAGCGGAGAACCTCCGCCGATTCCAACAACAAATTCAGCTCCGAACTCAGCGGCAATTCTGCCCGCCTTGTGACACGATTCAAGAAGCGGATTCGGTCCGATTTCACTGAAAACAGTATAGGCTATTTTTTGCTCGTCAAGGGCAGCCGTAACATCATCAAGTGCGCCGCTGAGCATTGCGCTTTTGCCGCCTGTGACAATGATGCATCTGCTGCCGAAATCGGCAAGCTTTGCACTGTTTGCCCTGACACAGCCTTTTCCGCTGATTACTTTGGCAGGGATTGAAAGATTAAAGTCCATCACAAAAACCTCCATGCAGTTTGGTATGATTGAATAAATTTTATGCACTTTTTGCAATTCAATTTTTTCAAACATTATAGCAAATCTGCGAAAATAAAGCAAATGTTATCTTGAATTTTCGGCGAAAAAGGTATACAATAGGTTAGATAATGTCGAGTGATGTGACCTTTTGACATATGCGTAAAAGGCAGTGAATAAATCTGAGTTTTTGCCTGCATATACAAAAAGTGAAAAGAGGAGTGCAGACGATGAAAAAAAACAGCAAAAAAGCATCGGGAATCGCTCCCGAAAAAAAGAAAAAAATCATTTCTGCTGTTGCAGCTTCTGTGGCAGTTGTGCTTATTGTTTGTGCAGCGGTTCTTTATAATTACATGAAGGCTGAGTTCAAATCTTCAACAAAAAACAGCTTCACAATGGGTACTGTTGTCACAGTCAAGCTCTATGGCGATGAAAACAACTATGCCGCCAAAGGGACGGTGAATGACCTTGTTGCGCAGCTTGATGATGTGATTTCATGGCGCAAAAGTGATTCGGCAACAGCAAGCCTCAACAAAAACGGCTTTGTGCAAAACAGCACGATTGCAGACATTGTCAGTGCCTGCCGCAAGGTTTCAAATAACAGCAGCGGAGCCTTTGACTTGACAATCGGCAATGTCAGCAGGCTTTGGGATTTTGATTCGGGCAGCAAAAAAATTCCGAATGATAAAGACATCAAAGATGCACTGAAAAGTGTTGAATATAAATCACTTGAGGTTGCAGGCATACAGGCTGAATGTGGAAAAGATCAGTCGGTTGATTTAGGCTCGGTCGGCAAGGGATACGCCTGTGATGTTGTGAAAGCTTTCCTTGAAAAAAGTGATGTCAAGGGTGGCGTAGTTTCCGTCGGCGGCAGCATCGTTGCCTATGGTAACCGCAACCGTGCAGGTGACAAATGGCGAATTGCAATCAGAGATCCGCAAAACGAGCAGGGCTTCATCGGTACTGTTAACATCGACGAGGGCTTTGTTTCAACCTCGGGTGATTATGAGAAATACTTTGAAAAAGACGGCAAAAAATATCACCATCTGCTTGATGCACGAACAGGCTATCCTGCCGAAAGCGATTTGACGTCAGTGACAATCGTCTGCAACAGCGGACTTCTCAGCGATGCGCTTTCAACTGCGTGCTTCGTCCTCGGAAAAGAAGAGGGCATGAAGCTTGCCGAAAAATATGAAGTCGGTGCTGTTTTCATTGACAAGCAGATGAACATCACAACAGTTGGCAACATCGACTTTGAAAGGCTTGCTTAAATGATTAAAAAAGGTGACATTCTGATTATTGTTTCGCTGTGCATAATTTGCGTTTTGCTGTTTATTCCAAGTTTCATGCCAAGTGAAAGCGTAACAGCACTTGTGTATCTTGACGGTGAGCTGAAAAACGAAATTGAGCTTGCTTCGGTTGAGGATGAGCAAACGCTGAACGTTGGCGGCTGTGTGCTTATGATTCACAGTGACGCAGTGGAGTTTTTCAGCTCCGATTGCCCTGATAAGCTCTGCGTGAAAAAAGGCAGGCTCAGCAAAGCGGGTGACACAATGGCGTGCGTGCCGAACAAGGTTGTGGTGACGCTGAAAAGTTCCGGCAAAGCACAGTTTGACGCAGTGGCTTATTGATTCGATTTCACATAAGGAAACTTTGATTAATGAAAAAAGAAAACACCAAAGCTGAAAAAATTGCATTGCTCGGCATTCTCGGAGCACTTGCTCTGGTTCTGAGCTTCATGGAAAGTCAGCTTGCTCCTGATATACCGTTTCTGCCTGTTGGCGCAAAGCCCGGGCTTTCAAATATAGTGACAATGTTCACCGCCTGTTTTGCAGGATTTTCCGGTGCGATATACATCACGCTTATCAAAGTTCTGTTTGCGTTCATCACAAGGGGCGCAACGGCGGCGCTGATGAGCTTTTGCGGTGGAATTTTAAGCACAATTGTGCTTTGTATGATGGTGAGGCGAAAACAAAAAAACATCAGCTTCATTGGAATCGGTGTTTTGTGTGCAGCGGCGCACAACCTTGGACAGTTGATTTCGGCGTGCCTCATTTCAGGCACGGTGATGCTCATAAGCTACGGCAAATATCTGCTGATTTTTGCAATCATAACAGGTATTTTAACCGGAACAATTGTGAACGCTGTGATGCCAAGGCTGGAAAAAGTGATTGCTAAAAGGCAATTGTGAATATGTGCGGTGCAGTTTGTGTGCAAAGTAGGTTACACCGCAGAGAAAGCAATAATTATCGGTAAATACTGATTTACTCAGATTAATATATATTTACAGCAAAGAAATCTAAAATTTAGGGGTTGAAAGAATGAGCAAAATTGTTGACGGAGTTTTGACCGCAGTCGGCAAAAGCCGAGGCGGCGTGAACGTTTCTCACAACAAAAACACGGCTGAAATGCCGGTTGAACGAATGCCGATCCCGCAGAAGGTTGTGCTTCCGATGCAGCAGTGTATTGGTGCTCCCTGTGTTCCGACGGTTAAGGTCGGCGACATAGTTTCTGTTGGTCAGCTTATCGGCGACACGGATAAGTTTGTTTCTGCTCCGATTCATGCAAGTGTTTCGGGCAAGGTAACATCTGTTGGTGACGTGAAGCTTGCAAACGGAATGATCTGCAAGGGTGTCACAATTGAATCAGACGGTGAGATGCGTCCTTATGAGGGTATCAAGCCTCCCGTTGTCACAAATAAGGCAGAACTTATCAAGGCTGTGCGTGAATCAGGTCTTGTTGGCTTGGGCGGAGCAGGATTCCCAACTCATGTTAAGCTGAACTTCCCTGATGACAAAAATGTTGACACATTGATCATCAACGCCGCAGAGTGCGAGCCATATATCACGGTTGACTATCGTGCCTGCGTTGAAGATCCGCAGGATATTCTTGAGGGTGTTTATAAGCTTCAGGAGTTTTTGCAGTTCAAGCAGATTATCATTGCAATTGAAGATAACAAACCGCAGGCATTCAAAATTTTGAAAGAGATTGCGGACAAGGATAATGAATCAGGCGACGTTGTTAAGCTGATGACCCTCAAATCAAAGTACCCCCAGGGTGCGGAGAAAATGATGGTGCTTTCCGCAACAGGCAGAAAGGTTCCGCCCGGAAAGCTTCCGGCTGACGTTGGCTGTGTGGTTATGAACGTTGCTTCGGTTGCTTTTGTCGGCAGGTATCTGCGCACCGGAAAACCGCTCATCAGCCGTTCAATCACTGTTGACGGAAGCGCAATTGCTGAGCCGAAAAACCTGCGTGTTCCGATTGGTACAAACTTGCAAGACATCATTGATTTTTGCGGCGGCTTCAAGGCCGAGCCAAGAAAGATCATTTTCGGCGGACCGATGATGGGCGTTGCAATTTGCGATACCCAAGCACCAATTTGCAAGCAGAACAACGCCTTGCTTGCTTTTGAAGACAGAAAAGACATCATCAAAAAAGAACGTGACTGCATCCGCTGCGGCAGATGCGTGAGCGTTTGCCCGATGAGCCTTATGCCGACTAACATTGAAAGAGCGGCAAAAATCAAAGATGTTGACGGACTCAAAAACAGCGGAGTCATGGTTTGCATGGAATGTGGTTCCTGCTCTTATTCCTGCCCCTCAGGCAGACCGCTTGTTCAGTATATGCGCCTTGCAAAGCAAATCATCAGAGAGGACGGTGCAAAATAATGGCAAAAAAACTCACGGTCAGTGCGTCACCGCACGTTCGATCAAACGAAACAACAACAGGCATCATGCTTGATGTTATCATTGCGCTTGTTCCTGCGTTCATCATGAGCGTTGTCTATTTTGGAACAAGAGCACTGGCACTTACGGCAGTAACAGTCGGTGTTGCTGTTCTTGCCGAATACGCTTCACGCAAAGTGATGAAAAGAGCAAACACAATCGGCGATCTCAGCGCAGTTGTAACAGGTCTTATTCTTGCAATGAACCTGCCGGCAACACTTCCGTTTTGGATGGCTGCAATCGGCAGCATCATTGCCGTTGTTGTGGTTAAGCAGATGTTCGGCGGCATCGGTCAGAACTTTGTTAACCCCGCAATGACTGCAAGAATCATTCTCATGGTATCATTCCCGACAGCAATGGCAAAATGGATTGTTCCGTTTGCAAACGGATGGTCAGCAGATGCTGTTACATCGGCAACCCCGATGGCTCAGCTTGCAACTGTTTCGGGCGGCGATGTTTCAGCAGTTGAAGGGCTTCCGAGCCTTGCCCAAATGCTCATTGGCTATCATGGCGGCTCAATGGGTGAGGTTTGCTCAATCGCACTGATTGTCGGCGGACTTTATCTCATCCTCAGAAAGGTTATCTCACCTGCAATCCCGCTCACTTTCATTGGTACTGTTGCCGTTTGTATGCTGATTGCAGGCAAGGGCAGCTTTGAGTTCATGGCATATGAGCTTCTTGGAGGCGGCTTGATGCTGGGTGCATTCTTCATGGCAACCGATTACACAACTTCGCCAATCAACCTTAAAGGTAAAATCATTTTCGGCATTGGCTGCGGACTTATCACTTCTGTCATCAGAATCTTCGGCTCACTTCCGGAGGGCGTGTCATTCTCAATCATACTGATGAACATTTTTGTTCCGCACATTGAAAACTTCACTGTTGCAAAGCCGTTTGGCTCTGTTAAAGAGAAAAAATCAAAGAAAGAGGAGGCGGCAAAAGCATGAAAAACATAAAAGCAAAAGACATTGCATTGCCTGCTGTGGCTCTTCTTGTGATTTGTCTTGTGGCTTCGGTGCTGCTGGCGCTGACAAATAATGTCACAAAAGGCAAGATTGCGCAAAACGCAGTTGATACTGAAAATGCAAGCCGTAAGCTGGTTCTTTCTGCGGCAGCAAACTTTTCAGAAGCAGAGGCTGTCAGTGATACCAACATGACATATTGCAAAGGCAGCAATGAAAGCGGCGATCTTGTTGGCTATATCTTCACAACTGCTGCAAAAGGTTATGGCGGCGATGTTAAAGTTATGGTTGGTTTTGATACTAACGGCGAAATCATCGGCTTTGAGATTCTTGATTGCAGCAATGAAACTCCGGGTTTGGGTCAAAACTCAAAAAAGCCCGAATTTAAAGAGAGATTCATCGGTAAAAGCGGTGAACTGGTTGTTAACAAAAACTCAAACGAAGGTCAGAACATACAGGCTATTACAGCGGCAACAATAACTTCAACGGCGGTTGTCAATGCAGTTAATGCGGCTGTGAACGCTTTCAATGAAATTGCGGGAGGTGCATCAAATGGCTGAGAAAAAATCACTCGGTAAGGAATTTACCAAAGGCATCATCACCGAAAATCCTGTTCTCAGGCTCGTTCTCGGAACCTGCCCGACTCTTGCAACAACAACATCGGTTCAGAGTGCGCTCGGCATGGGTCTTGCAGCATCAATTGTTTTGATTTGCTCAAACGTTGTAATCTCTGCGCTTCGCAAGGTTATCCCCGATAAGGTGCGTATTCCTGCATACGTTGTTATTATTGCATCATTCGTTACCATCGTTCAGATGGTGGTTAAAGCTTTCTCTCCCGAACTTGATGAGCAGCTCGGCGTTTATCTTCCGCTGATTGTTGTTAACTGCATCATCCTCGGCAGAGCAGAGGCATTCGCAAGCAAAAATCCTGTTCTTGCTTCCGCTGTTGACGGACTCGGCATGGGTGTTGGATTCACGGTTGCGCTGTTTTTGATGAGCTCTGTTCGTGAAATCCTCGGCGCAGGCTCATTCCTTGGACTGAGCGTTCCGTTCCTTGCAGAAAATCCGATGCTCATCTTTATTCTTCCTCCGGGAGGATTCTTCGTGTTTGGCGTGCTCATGGCTGTGGTTAACAGAATGGCAGAAAAGAAGGGCAAGCCAAGGGCTGAACTTCGTGGTTGTGAAGCCTGCCCGATGGCTCAAAGCTGCACACTTCATTCATGTCCAAGCAGCGAAACAAAAGACGAAGCTAAAAAGGAAATGGAGGTAAGTAAATAATGGAACTCACAAAAGGACTTATCTCAATTTTGCTCACGGCAATTCTGACGCAGAACTTCATTCTTGCAAAGTTCCTCGGTATCTGCCCGTTTCTCGGTGTTTCAAAAAAGCTTAACACAGCAATGGGTATGAGTGTAGCTGTTATCTTTGTTATGGCAATTTCAACTGCTGTAACATTCCCGATAAACACGCTTTTGGTTAAGAATGACCTTGAATATCTCCAGACAATCGTGTTCATTCTTGTCATTGCGGCACTTGTTCAGCTTGTTGAAATCATCCTCAAAAAGTACATTCCGTCGCTTTACAGCTCGCTCGGAATCTATCTTCCGCTCATCACAACAAACTGCGCTGTTCTCGGCGTTGTAATCCTTAATATTGATAACGGATATAATTTTGTTCAGTCAATGTTCAACTCAGTCGGTGCAGGTCTTGGCTTCATGCTTGCAATGGTAATGTTTGCAGGTGTGCGTGAAAGGCTTGAATCATGTGATGTTCCGAAGTTCATGAAAGGGCTTCCAATCACGCTTGTGGCGGCTTCGCTTGTTTCAGTGTCATTTCTTGGCTTCACAGGCATTGTTGAAAACATTTTCGGTTAAGGGGGTAAAACAATGAGTTCAATTATTCTTGCTGTTGTAATCGTTGCGGTAATCGGCCTTGTTTTAGGCTTAGGTCTTGCCGTTGCATCAATTGTTTTTGCTGTTCCCGTTGACGAAAAGGCGGCTGCAATTCGTGAATGTCTTCCCGGTGCAAACTGCGGTGCCTGCGGATTTAGCGGCTGTGACGGTTATGCAAGTGCACTTTCAAAAGGCGAAACAGATGAGTGCAACCGTTGTACTCCCGGTGGTGGCGATACCGCTCAGGCAATTGCCTCAATCATGGGCTTGGAGGCAGGCTCGGTAACCCCGATGACTGCTGCTGTTATGTGTCAGGGTAACTGCACAAACGTTGAGGAAAAGCTCGAATATAGCGGCGTAAAAAGCTGCAAAATGGCAGCTCAGCTTTTTGGCGGACCGAAAAACTGTGTTTACGGTTGTATCGGCTTTGGCGACTGCGTAAACGTTTGCCAATATGATGCAATTTTCATCTGTGATGGTGTTGCCAGAATCAACCCTGACAACTGCCGTGCCTGCAAAATGTGCATCAAAACCTGCCCGAGACATCTCATTGACCTGTTTCCGCTTGACACAACCAAGGCTGCTGTTTTGTGCAATAACCACGATAAAGGTGCTCAAACAAGAAAGCAGTGTAAAGCAGGCTGCATTGGCTGCATGAAATGCACTAAGGTATGCGAAGCAGGAGCTGTTACAATTGATAATTTCTGCGCAACTGTTGACTATGACAAGTGCACAGGCTGCGGAAAATGCCACGAGGTTTGCCCAATTGGCTGCATTGATTTGTATACGGTTCATAAGCACAATGCAGTGAAATAAAAACTATATATAATAGAAAAGGGAAATGCATTCAAATGACGTGCATTTCTCTTTTTTTATGTAATTTTTGTGAAGAAAGTGTTTTTTATTATCAAAAAAATTCATCAGATTTATGATTATTTCAAAGGATTCTCTTTTCTATTATATATAGTGCTTTTTTTCGGTCAAAAATCCCGAAATATTTTCCTTGAGATGAGCTGATTAATCGGAGATTTTTGAAGCTGATTTCTGCCATTATGCAAAAAACAAATTTGTGCTGTTTTGCTTGCGCAACGTTAATTTGCTTTGCAAAACATTGATGATAATTACTATAGAAATACGTAAACCACTGCAAATTGTTGATTAGATGATAAAAATCCAAATAAAAACAATATGTAGTATATTTGTTAAACTTACGTAAAGGAACAATAATGAGAGATTTCTTTGTGTTTTTCAAAGTTTTGCAGTGCACAAGAAGAGACACATTTTCAATGAGATGCGCTGTTACTTTTGCATAATTATTCATCAATATACATTTTGATTTTAGTGCTCAAAAACAATTAAATTTGAGGGTGTTTTTTACACTGAATTTGCGGCTTTATTAATCACCACCAAAGGTCGATTTTTGCGGTATTTTGTCGCCTGAATCGGTTGTGAATCCACACTTAAATCATGAAAAACT
>JAMPAE010000149.1 GCA_023667385.1 Ruminococcus sp. | reverse complement strand
GAACCTTTTCCTCACGGCCTGATGTTCCGTTGATTTCACAAAGTGTTTTAAGCGTTTCAAGCATTGAGCTCACCGTCCTTTTCAAGGATAAATTCAGCAATAAGCTTTGCTGTGTTGTCAATGTCACGCAGGTCAATCACTTCAACCGGTGTGTGCATACTGCGAAGAGGAATTGAAAGCAAAGCTGTTTTCACGCCTGAACGTGAAATGTTGATTTTATCTGCATTTGTGCCGGTCAGGGAACTCATCACGTCATGCTGGAACGGAATCTCGTTTTTCTTTGCAATCACTTTAAGCTGCTGAGTAAGCGTTCTGTCAAGCACGGGAGAGATACCGATTGACGGACCTTTTCCTAAAGCGATTGTTTCAGCTTTCGGACAGAAAGTATCATCTCCGAAGCCAACATCAACTGCAATTGCATAGTCCGCCTGAGCATTATATGCACCAACAGCTGCACCGCTTCCGCCAACTTCCTCCTGAGAAGAAAACAAAACAGTAAGGCGTACATTTTTGATTTTATCGTGAATAGCTTCAATTGCTTTGATTATAGCGACAACACCGCATCTATCATCAAACGCAGGTGAAGCAACTCTTTCACCAAGAAGCTCCAGTTGTTCGCCGTGAACAACTGCCCTATCACCGATTTCAACGAGGGCTTCTGCTTCTTCCTTTGGATAGCCGATGTCGATTGCCATTTTTGTGATGTCTGCACCGGCTTCTTTTTGAGCAGTGGTCAGAAGATGCGGCGGCGTTGAGCATACCACGCCTGTTAAGGTTTCTTTGCCGAACACGGTCACTTTTGCGCCGGTCATGATTCTGACATCTGCGCCGCCAACCTTGTCAACAAGCAAAAAGCCGGCATCGTCAATGCCACGCACAACAAGACCTACTCTGTCGATGTGCGCATCAAGAAGAATGTTCACTTTGCCGCTGCCGCAAGTGCCAACGATATTTCCAAGCCTGTCAGTGCTGACGCTCATATATTCACTGAGAATGCCTTCTGCCGCCTTGCAGGCTTCGGTTTCATCACCCGAAGTTCCGTTCTGCTTCGCAAGCAAAAAACAAAGCTCTTTTGTTGTCACAACAATCACCCCATTATAATTAAATAAACTACATTAATATTATAGCCATACTCAGCCAAAAATCAAGAAAAACCTTTTTAATCATCAAATGATAACTAAAAAGGTTTTATAAAACTGATTTTATTTAGCTGTTTTTTCGCAGCGGACGGTGATTCTGCTTGCTCCGCCATAGGTACAGGTGTAAAGGGTTAAATCCCAATCGTTTTCAATCATCTCTGCCGTTGCGGTTGGATCAAGCCTTTCAGTGGCTCCGACTTTATATTTATACACGTTCTTTTCCATATCGGTAAAAATGATGTCATCTCCGTTTTTCAGGCGGGTCAGCCTGCCGAAATGGCGTGTATAGTTATGGGCGGCGATTACCATATCGTCTGACTTAACAGAGCCGTAATAGCGACAGGGCGCCATTTTCAGACGGTCATAGTCACATTCGGACATAACCGGCAGCTCCAAACCGAGAGCGGGAATTGAAAGATAACCGACATAGCCATAGCCGTCAATCATGACAACTTTCATTTCATCGGAAGCTTTCTTATTTTGCACCGAAGCCTGCTTGATTTTTGGGATGAGATTATCAGACGCATCCGCAGCACGCCTATCAGCGCAGTAATTATATATCATCAGCGACAAAGCTGCAACAATCAGCAATGCGCCAAAAATCATGCAGTTAATGCCAAATTTCTTACGCATAACATCTTCCTTTATTTACGCTTTTTGTCCTCTTTGAGGAACACGATGACCCAGCCGAGCACAAACAGGAGCAAGCCTGCACCTGCAAGAAGCGGTATCGGCCAGTTGAGCCGACCGGTTTTGATGAGCTTTGCAGTGTTTGTAACAGTAAACTCCATGCAGCTTTGCTTATAGGTTGGCGTGTAATCAAGCGGAACGTTGATTTCCTTGACCGACCACAAATCGCTGTATGGCAACTGTTTCCAAGTGTGGCGCCAACTGTTTTTCTTGCTTAAAACCACTGTTTCGATTACATCATCATCTTTAAGAAGCTCAATTGTGACGCTTTGCGGGCGATTCTTGCCGTCATCGTTCCAAACTTTTTTGACCGAGATGTCAACCAAACGCACAACATCAGTTTTCGGAGTTGCATCAACATCATAAACAAAAACGCCTGACTGATTGAGCGGAACAGATACAAGAAACGGTGAGCAATCTGCATATCCGGCAACGCTGCCCGTCTGCACGGCAAGATACATACCAAGCGGAAGATTGCTGAACACTGCAATTCCGTTTGCATCGTTTTTTTCAGAAATACCGATGATTTTTTTGCTTTGTACAAATTTGAAAAGCGTTTCAGCAGCTTTATCATTGCTGAAATCATTGGTTGAAAGTCCGCATCCTGCAAACGAGTCAACGAATGAGTATTCATAAATACTGCCTTTTTGGATGATATTTGCAACCTGATAAAGAGTAATTTCAGCCGAGGCTAAGGCTTTATCACCATCCCTGAGAGAAACGGAAACAGAGCCTTTTTTGGAAAGATCAATTTCACTTTGCGCAAACGCCGGCACTGATACTGACAGCATAAGCACGCAAATCATCAAGATAAGCATTATCTTTTTGATACTTTCCTTTCTCATGGTTTTACTCCTTTTTATCAAGACTTTTTCTTGCGGTATTTCACAAGCAGATATACCAAAAGCACCAGCAGCATCGGCGCTGCAACAATCGGTGTAATGATCAGTGTGTCAATTGTCTGAGCATCAGCGGAAACATTGATTTTGATGTCAGACGGTGTTTTTATACGGTGCCCACGAACAAGCAGCCTGTGGGTATTGATTCCATATGGCGTGCAGGTGACAAGGGTGCAATAGTCCTTACCTTTTTCAATTTCAAGTTCCTCCACCTCATCAGGCTTTACAATCAAAATCTGATTGACCTCATAAGTGAGCGTTTCGTTGAGAACAGTGAGCATGAATAAATCGCCGTTTCCAAGCTTATCCAAATTTGTGAACAGCTTTGCACTTGGCAAACCTCTGTGCCCCGAAATGACGCAGTGAGTGCCCTCACCGCCAACAGGCAGTGATGTCCACTCAAGGTGACCAACGGCAATCTGCAAAACAGATTCCGCTGTTCCGTGATAGATCGGCAGTGAAACATCAATCGTTGGAATTTCAACATAACCCATAATTCCATTTCCGCCAACATTAAGCATACTTTCATATTCCATCCGCTGCTCGTTTGTAAGCTGATGCTTGACAAAGGTTTAGTTATATGCCTGAGCTTCTGATAAAATCCGCTCATATTCCTCTTCCTTGAGTGTGTCAACAACTTCAGCATAGTTGGAGATTGCTTTAGATGAGTGGAACGAGTTCCACCATTCACTGACGGTTGGATACAGAAGTAAGGACAACCCTCCGAGGAAAACAAATATTAAAATCAGAGAAGATAATCTTCCTTTTTTCATGAGAGAGTTCTCCTTACTGCTGTGATTAGCCTGTGCTTTTGCAGCGTGGCAACGTGCCACGGGGAGGAACGCACCTCCCCATGACAGCCGTTTATTATTTAACTAAAATTATGCCTCGGTTGCTTTAACACGTCTTTTTGCAATGAGGATAACTGCTGCGCCGACAACAAGGATTGCACCAACAACATAGAAAATTGTTGTGCCGATGCCACCTGTGCTCGGAAGCTCTGCGCCGGTGTTGTTGGCAACTTCAACAGTTACAACTGTTTCATCGTTTGAAATTGTAACTTCTGTGTCTTCAACAAGGATGTTATATCCGCTTGGAGCATTGATTTCGGTAAGGATGTACTTATCTGAGTCAAGACCGACAATTTTGATTTCCTGATTTGAGTTTGTTGTGAATGATGTTACTCTGTCGGCTGTTGCGTCGCTTGTGCGAGCAATACGATAAGTATTATCATCAATCTTAACAAGTGACATGAACTGAGAATCGCTTGCACGCTTAATGCCAAATTCAGCGCCTGCAAGAGGTTTCTTTTCAGAATCAGCACCGTCATACTTCAAGAGTGAAAGGTCGTGAGTCTTAGTGATTGTTTCGTCCCATTCTGTTTCGTTGTGATCACCATATGTAAGCTTAGCATCATTCTTAATGCCGTCTTCAAGTGCACCTTCCGCAATAGCGTCTGCTGTGAGAACTGCCGAGTATTTAACAACAAGTTCCATGTTATTTTTATCTACTGTGATTGAATCAAGGAATGACTTAGCGAATACAACGTGGAATGTGCATCCGTCATCAAGATCGCTTGTTACAACTGTGTAATCCTTGCCTTTTGTGAGACCTTCAACAACAACGCTGTTTGCATTGAGAGAAAGACCTTTCTCCATCTTATCGTGCATCACATAGTTCTTAGCACCGCTCTTAGCAATGATTGTTGATTTGAAGTTAACAGTCTGACCAACGTCAGCGTCGTTTTCGTCGCCCCATTCATCAGCTTTGCCGACTTTGCTGTCTTCCTGAACCTGCTTGTCAAGTGACGGCTCTTCGTTCTTTTCTTCAATTACTCTGTCAGGATCAACCGGTGTTGATTCAACAACTGCAAGAGTACCAAGGGTTGAAGTGATGAGGTAGTAACCATCTTCAAGGTTTGTTGCTGAAACACTTGAACCATCAGCGTCTGATTTAATCGGATCGCCGATTGTTGTAAGTTCCGGATGAGCTTCGGCATATGCAGATGCAAGCTTACTGAAAGCTCTCATTGCAACTGAATCTGAAGCAAGACCTTCAACAGCAGTTGCAAGGCCGTTTGTGCCGACGGTGAAATACTGAGCAACATCAGCCTGCTGGAAGAACGGCATCCATTCGCTTGTTACAGTGTAAGTGTAAGC
>JAMPAE010000148.1 GCA_023667385.1 Ruminococcus sp. | reverse complement strand
AGGCAGGCGTAGCAAGCAAGTGTGACGGTGAATGCGCTGACAACTGCGCTTGCAAGAAAGCTTGCGACCACAAGTGGGACAACGGCACTGTAACAAAGGCTCCGACCTGCACAGAAGACGGCGTTAAGACTTATACCTGCACAGTTTGCGGTGCAACAAAGACAGAAGTTATCCCCGCAACAGGCGACCACAAAGATAACAACAACGATCACAAGTGTGACGCTTGCGGCAAGGTTCTCAGCGAATGCGTTGACAAAGACAACGACGGTAAGTGCGACATCTGCGGCAAAGACCTCGGCACAAAGCCGACAGATCCGGCAGATGATCCGAACCACAAGCACGTTGACAAAGACGGCGACGGTTACTGCGACGATTGCGGACACAAGATGCCTGTTATCTCAACCGGCGATTGCGACTGCATTTGCCACAGAAGAGGCAAAATCTGGAAGGTATTCTTCAAGATTTACAAGGTATTCTGGAAGCTCTTCGGCGTAAACCCGGTTTGCAAGTGCGGTGAATATCACTGGCTCCCGAAAGTTAAATAAGTTTAACTGAATAGATAAAAGCTCGGTTTAATACCGGGCTTTTTCTTTGCGTAAAACACAGGCAGGAGCCACATCAATGCAGCTCCTGCCTGTGAAAAAAGAGGACAAATAATGAAAAAATCAGTTGATTTTGTTGATGTTTGTTTCGTCAACGATGAACACGGGACGACCCTTGATCTCGTTATAGATTCGAGCGAGGTATTCGCCGATGATGCCAAGGCAAAGCAGAATCACGCCGCCGATGATGAGAATAACGGCAAGGATGATATGTGTGCCGGAAAATGCAGGGTTAATGCCATAGTGGATGATGAGGAAAACAAGTGCATAAATGACGCCGATTGCCGCTGAAAGCACGCCGAGGTTGAATGAAAGCCTGAGCGGCGCATTTGAAAAGCCGAGAATGCCGTCAATTGCATATTTAAGCAGTTTGCTGATGTTCCATTTTGTTGTGCCTGCCGCACGCTCACGGTTTTCGTGCTCAAACCACTTCGTTTTGAAGCCGACCCAACTGAAAATGCCTTTTGTGAAGCGATTATATTCGGTCAGCGAGAGGATGGCTTCAACAACCTTGCGCTTCATGATGCGGTAATCCTGAGCGCCGTTGTCGATTTCGACCTCAGTCAGCTTGTTTGCAAATTTATAGAACGATTCTGAGAGGAAGCTTTTTAGCTTGCTTTCGCCCTTTCTGTCGCTGCGTTTTGCCGCCGCAACATCATAGCCATCGTTAAGTGCAGCCACCATTTCGGGAATCAGCTCGGGACTGTGCTGCAAATCAGCGTCAAGGATTCCAACATAGTCGGCGCTGCTGTAGCGTAAGCCGGAAAGCATTGCAGCCTCTTTGCCAAAGTTGCGTGAAAATGAGATGTATTTGACGTGGCTGTCTTTTTCAGCAAGCGACTTGATGATTTCAAGCGTGCTGTCACGGCTGCCGTCATTAACAAAAATGAAGCTATAGTCAAAGCCGCTCAGTGACTGCATGACAGGCGTCACTTCGTCATAAAACATATTAAGCACGTCGCTTTCGTTAAAACACGGCACAATCATTTCAATTGTTTTCATGTCAGCCCTCCGTTTCTTTGATTGGTATTGCGGGAAAGAAAGCACCCTCAGTAAAGCTGTTTCCCGCACAGTTAAGATATACTAATATAATAGCATTTTTTCTTGAGGTTCGCAACAACAATGCATATTTTTATTTATTAAGATTACTATATTTTTTTATACATGGCAAAAGTGATTGTCGGCAGCAAATTTTTGTGATACAATAATAAAAGCAGAATACGAAGAAGGTGACGGTATGAGTAAATATAAATATGTCCTCTGGGACTGGAACGGAACACTGCTGAATGATGTGCAGGTGAACATTGAAATCGGCGATTATCTGCTTGAGCAAAGAGGCTTGGCACCAATTGAATCAATGGAGTTTTATCTGGAAAATTTCTGTTTTCCCGTTTTGAATTTCTATAAAATTCTTGGCATGGAGCCGGTTGATGATGCTGAGTACAAGCGAATTGCAGATGTATATGCCGATGAATTTGAAAAGCGTCTGTGTAAAGTTGGGCTTTTTGATGACACAGTAAAAGTGCTTGATGCGCTGAATGAGAATGGATTTAAGCAGGTGATCATCTCGGCAACGCAGGGCAGCCTGCTGGAAAAACAGGTTGCACGTTATGGCATTACTGATAAGTTTGAGCAGGTGCTCGGCACGGATAACAACCTCGGCGTAAGCAAGGTCAAATCTGCGCTTGCATGGTTCAACGAAAACGGCGTTGACGCAAAAGAAGTTGTTTTCATCGGCGACACAACCCATGATTGTGAAACTGCAAAAGCAATCGGCTGCGACTGCTTGTTGGTTTCACGTGGGCACAACTCGAAACGCAGACTGATTGAAACAGGCTGCGAAGTTTTGCCAAGCCTTGACGAAGTTTTGAAAAAGCTGATAAAAGGCTGATAATGGGTCTTTTTCATAGGCTTCGGTCATGAATTTGTTGTAACTTGCATCGGTATCGAAAAAAATCAAAATATAGAAATAATTAAGCCAATATACTTGATTTTTTTGCAAGATTGTGGCTTAATATATTAGATAACCGTGGTTGAATCTGTTTATAATACAGCATATTATTTTCGCTGTATTTGCAGTGATAATTTCAACGGCATAAAAAGTTAAAAAGTCGGTTGATTTAAAATTGCCGACCATCAATAAGTCAAGCAAAGGAGATGCATTCTAATGGCACAGATCAAAAGACTCAAGTATTTTGCAAACGGCGAATGGCTTGAATCAAAAACAGAAAAGTACATGGATATTCATAATCCCAGCACAGGCGAAGTTATCGCTGAAACCCCGTGCTGCACACAGGAAGAGGTTGAATATGCGATTGCAAGCGCAAAAGAAGCTTTCAAAACATGGTCAAACGTTCCTGTTATGAAAAGAACTCAGGTTCTCTATAAATTCCGTGAGCTTCTCATTGAGCACATGGATGAGCTTGCAAAGCTTTGCGCACTTGAGCACGGTAAGGTGCTTGCTGAAGCTAAAGGTGACATTCTCAAGGTTAAAGAGCCGGTTGAGCACGCACTGAGCGCACCGTCACTCACAATGGGCGACAGTATGCGTGATACATCAAGCGGTTATGACACAACACTTTACTATGAGCCTGTTGGTGTTTTTGCAGGCATTGTTCCGGTTAACTTCCCCGGCATGATTCCGATGGGTTGGATGGTTCCCATCTGCATTGCCGCAGGTAACACAATTGTTCTCAAGCTCGCATCAATGACTCCGATGACAGCAATGCGCCTGACAGAGCTTCTTGAAGAAGCAGGACTTCCCAAGGGTGTTGTCAACCTCGTTACTTGCAGCAGAAACGAAGCTGATATTTTCCTGCATCATCCTGATGTTAAAGGTATCACTTTTGTTGGTACAACAAAGGTTGGTCAGCACGTTTACGGCACAGCAGCATCAAACGGCAAAAGAGTACAGTGCCTTTGCGAAGCAAAGAACCATGCTCTCGTGCTTGAAGATGCAGCTCTTGAACGTTCTGCAAGAGGCATCATCAACTCATCATTCGGCTGCGCAGGTGAACGCTGCATGGCTCTCCCTGTTGTTGTTGCTCAGGAATCAATTGCCGATAAGCTTGTTGCTCTTCTCAAAGAATATGCACAGGAGCTGACTCTTGGACCGGCATATGAACCGAACTCAAAGCTCGGACCTGTTTATTCGGCTGCTCACAAGGAAAAAGTTATAAGCTGGATCAACAAAGGCATTGAAGAAGGCGCAACTGTTGTTCTTGACGGCAGAAACGCTGTTGTTCCGGGATGTGAAAACGGTTATTATGTTGGACCTACAATCCTTGATAACGTCACAGAGGATATGACCGTTGGTACATATGAAATCTTCGGACCTGTTCTTTGCATCAAGAGAGTTAAGGATTTCGAAGAAGGTCTTGCACTCATGAACCGCAATCCGTTCGCAAACGGTTCTGTAATCTTCACTCAGAACGGCTACTATGCAAGAGAGTTTGCAAAGCGCACAGACGGCGGTATGGTTGGCGTTAACGTTGGCATCCCCGTACCGGTTGGTGTGTTCCCGTTCACAGGCCACAAAAAGTCTTTCTTCGGTGACCTCCACTGCCTTGGCAAGGATGCATTCCGTTTCTTCACCGAAACAAAGGCAGTCACAACCCGCTGGTTTGATGAAGAAGAAAAGAAAGCAACTCACGTTGACACATGGGACGGCTCAGTCGGCGGTTGATAAAAACTGAACATAAAAATAAAAGCAGTCTGAAAAGGCTGCTTTTTTTATTAGGAGTGAGGAATGTTTTTTTCGGTATTGCGGGTGGGGCTGTGAAGAAACATCCAACCGTAGGGGCAACCCTATGTGGTTGCCCTGAACGCTTTCGTCTCATGCTTTGGTCGGCCATGTGGGGTCGACCCTACTGCTTTTTTCGGAACGTAGAGGAAGCCGTCCCTTACAGATTTTTGTTCAAAAAAACAGCACCGATAACCTAACAAGTTTTCGGTGCTGCTATTTATTTCGTTTTGGATATGGCTTTGGTTCGTCTGTGATTTCGAGAATGTAGTCTTATGAGGTTTCAAAGAACTCTGCCAGTAAAACCAGCATCTCAACCGGCAGGCTTCGCTTTCCGTTTTCATATTGCGAATAGGTATTCTGCCTAACGTGAAGATATGCCGCAATTTCAGATTGAGTTATATCCCTGTCCTCTCGGATGTCTTTGAGCCTCACAGTATTCACATCCTTTTAAAAAATATATTATAATAAATCTCGAAATGAGATATTGGCAAGTATCTCAAATTGTGATAATATGACAATGATAGGAGAAAATATTTACATTCTATCAGAAAGGATATGAATAACAATG
>JAMPAE010000147.1 GCA_023667385.1 Ruminococcus sp. | reverse complement strand
TTTCAGATGAGTGCATGACAAACGTCGAATACCGGTTTGTTGTGTTTGAAAAAAGATATATGTTACTGTTTCAAATTCAAGACGATACTGTATACATTGATTATATCCTCGATTGCCGACAAGATTATTGGTGGTTATTGCCATGAAAACAATGCCAAACTAAAGTCGAGAAGCCGCAATGCAGCGTTGCTTAAAATCACTAACTTGTCAGCCATGAATTTGTTAACAACTTGCGCATTGTACCATACGAATTATTGTTCAATATAGTAAAATAAAAAATGACGTTATCAATTTAAAACGTCATTTTTTATTTTAATCATTCTTTATTAATTTGCTTCGTAATAATCTAAAATTACCTCTATTTTATCAAATTTTTCATTTGTGATAAACTCAAGTATTGCTTTCTTTCCTTTGGATATGTTTTTTGCACTTGCATATTCTGTATCAAGGATTGTTCCTTCTGCGTTTAATAGACTGATATCCACAGAAATAGATTTGATATTATAATTTGATGTATTTTCTAGTGTTGCTTGGTAAGTTTTATAATCATAATTGCTTTCAACTTGTTTAAATTTAAGCGAATCAACTAGTTTCTTTATCGCTTTATCTTTACTATCCTGTGCTTCAACTGATTTTCCATTGGTTAAAAATCCATCTAGCGTATTTCTATATTTTTCAGAAACTGTTAAGCCATAGTTTTCAGCAAAATCTTTAATAAGAATTGAACGGGTATTATAAATATCTGTCCACTTCTCATATTCTTTAAAATCATCTGAATAATAGTATTCAATATGTTCTTTTGAATCCTTTAAGCAATTTATATATTTGATTACTTTTTCTTGCAATTTAGTATCTTCAAATACTGCGGATTCATATGGAGTAAGTTCATCTAATTCTGCTTGAATATAATTATTCATCATTTCAACAGTAATTTCTTTTCCATCTTTTCCATCTTTTGTCGACATTGCCCATCGACTTTCAAGTGCTTTAGACATACTTTGTATAAAATCTTTGTCTGCTGGCTCAGGATCTTGGGTGCTTTTGGTAGAGCAACCAGTCATCATTAATAGACAAAAGATGCATATAATGCCCATAGCAAATGTAATGAGATTTTTCTTATTCATTAGTTTTTACCTCAAAATTATTATTTTTTACTATTATACAATTAGGTGCATAAAAAGTCAAGCATTAACTAGTTGTAGGATAATAGATAAAACTACAGAACATTAGTACAAGATATCTCAATATTTTATATATTAACCAATGTTACGTTACAAGGAAAATTCATTATGACATCTTTCAATTTGAATATGCGTAATGAATTGTATTTATTTATATATGATATAGCACTATAATGATTACATATTTTTAATTTCTTTTTGACTGTATTTCAAGTGATTTTACTAGAAACTAGTATTTTGTTGCGACAATCCGCAGCCACAGCGGATTGTTTTTTGCTGATTACCACAAACATAAGCTCATTAATCGGATAATCAACACTTGGATTGTGAACATTGAAAAGATTATGTTATCAATGTTAAAATTTAATAAATTTTAATTAACCTTTTGACAATATTCTAAATAAGCATTGACTATTAATCTTATTTTGTGTATTATTAGACCAAGCTAAAAAGGGAAATTCCCTTTAAATTCAGGAGGCGACTCATTTTATGAAAAACACATTCAAACGAATATTGAGCGTTGTTTTGTGCTTCATTTTGGCATTCAGCACAGCGGCATTTGCGTTTGCCGCTGAAGCAGAAAATGCAATCACATATGGCGCAAAATACTTTCAAAAAACGAGTACGGACGCCAATAATGCAGGCATAGTTCTTGACAAAATTGACGAAGTACTCAAAGATGCAGATATCAAAGAAGTTATTGACCTTAAAGTTGCAAAGATTACTGTTGATGTCACAAGTATAAGTGCACTTTGCAACACTGTTGATGAAATTTCCGATTGGAAGCTTGCCCTTAATCTTCTTGGCGACTTAGGAAAGTTTAATTTCAAAAATTGGAATAAAGGCATGAAAAGAGGTTCAACCTCTGATGTTACAATTTTGAGTGAGATAATTGAATTGCTCAGCGATAATTCATCTGTTATAGCAAAACTTATTGAAGGCGAATTCAGTTGCGGCACAATTGCTGACAGCGTTCTTAAAAACAAGGGTATAGACCTGAAGAATATCAACATATATGCGATGGTTAAAGATATGCTCATCGGTCTTGTTTACAAAGATGAAAACAGCGCAGAGTTCAAGGCTGCACAGGGCAAAAAGCTTGACAACTTTATCTATGAAGATGTTCTCGGCCTTATCAACAAGGATGACGGTGCGCTTCCCGGCTTCACAATGAACACCGATTCAACCGTGGACAATCTCCTGCTGAATGTGTTCAGCTCATGCTATAATAAATATATCGTTCCTGCAATTCGGGGCATTAAGCCTGAAAGCCTTGAGGATAACGGCAACAGTGCTCTCATTCAGGTGAAAAAGGTCATCAACCTCGACGGCTCAAAGTTTGACGAGAATACCGTTAAGATTGAAACAACAAAAACGTTCTCATCACAAATTAACGGCATTGTCGGCGATGTGCTTGAGTTCTTCGTTCCCGGTTTCAGCGGTTGGGAAGATGGCGACACCAACAAAATCGGTGCAAACCTCACCGCTCTTTATCGCTATCTTGCAGGTGCGTTCAACATCAGCACCGAGGGTACTGACGCAGACATCGCTGTTAGAGTTGTAAACTACATTCTGAACGCAATCAAAGAAGCAGGCGTTCTTCCCGAACTTAACGATTATGTTGCAGGTGTTGGCGGAAACATGACCATTGAAACTCTCATCACAATGGTGCTCAGCAACACTGCAAAAGCTCAGAACATTCCGGTAAAAGCAAACGGAAACTATAAGCAGCTTCTCGGCGATATGCTCGGATATGCTGTTCAGGATTATATCGACATCGGATATAAGGCTGCATCAGGCAGAGAAATCTGGGATGTTCTCAATGACATTCTCAACGTTTTCCTCATTGACAAAGGCTTTGCAAATGCGTTGAACATCAGGCATAAAGATAACAACGCTCTTATTACAAAAGATGACAGTCTCTTTGATAAGATTGATGTTGTTCTCGACATGACAGGCACAAAGCTTGCAAATTATGATTCAAAAGAGTTCATTGAAGGTCTTTTCGATGCATTGTTTAAATTCGACATTGAAACCGCAGTTAACAAAACTGTTGTAACTTTCCTCAATGATTACGCAAACGAAAAGGCAATCAAGGTAATCTACGATGCACTTTACAATATTCTCAAAAACTGCATGGGTAAGGAAATCATCGTTGGCTACACTGCAAACAACCCGCTTGACAACATGATTCAGAACAGCTCGCTCAAAAAGACAGTTGAAAACTTGTTGACTCAGCTCAACGCAAACAAAGCAAAGATTCTTCCGCCTGTTCTTTATGTTGCAGCAATGGTGGTATACGGCACAGCTCCGTCATCAGAATTTGAAATTGCAAAAATTGCCGATCAGGTATGCACAGGTAAAGCACTCACTCCTGCCGTTACAGTCAAGGTTAACGGCAAAACTCTCAAGAGCGGCACCGACTATGTTGCCGAATATGCCAATAACACTGAAATCGGCACTGCTCAGGTGACGATAAACGGCATCGGTCAATATAAAGGCTCAGCATCAGCAACATTCAACATTGTTCTCGGCAAGGTTGCAAACCTCAAGCCAACCCCGTCTACAACATCAGCAAGCCTCACATGGACGGCTGTTGCAGGCGCAACAAGCTATCAGGTTACTTGCAACGGCAAAACAACAACCGTCAAAACAAATAAGGCAACTGTAAGCGGACTTACTGCTGACAAGAAATATACTGCAACGGTTAAGGCAATCAGAGGCAACGCTTCAACTTCAGCAAGCACAAGCTTTGTCACAAAGCTTGCAAAGCCGGCAAAGGTAACAGGCCTCAAGGCTTCATCAATCACAGCAACAGGCATGAAGCTCACATGGACGGCTGTTAAGGGCGCAGCAAGCTATCAGGTTTCATATTCAACCGACGGTAAAAAGTGGACAAACACAACGGTGACCAAAAACACAGCAACACTTTCAAAGCTCACTGCAAACAAAACATATCAAATCAAGGTCAGAGCATATGCAAAGGCAACCGCAAGCACGCAAACTGCATACGGCGACTATTCATCCGTTCTCAAGGCAGCAACTCTCCTTGTGATGCCGACTGTTAAGGCTTCTGCTTCAAACAGTGCAGCCATCAAGGTCACATGGGGCAAGGTTGCAGGTGCAACCGGCTACACCGTTGAATATTCGGCTGACGGCAAAAAGTGGACTGCCAAGAACGTTACTGCAACAAATTACACCGTTTCAAAGCTCAAAGCCAACACAACCTATCAGTTCAGAGTTAGGGCATATTCAAAAAAAGTCAAGAGTGCATACTCATCTGTTTTGAAAGTGTCAACTGCTCCGGCAAAGGTTGCAGGTCTCAAGGTTTCAGCAACAACTTCAAAAACCATCAAGCTCACATGGACGGCCGTTAAGGGTGCATCAGGCTATGTTGTTCAATATTCAACTGACGGCAAAACCTGGAAGAGCGTTAATGCTTCCAAAAACAGCGCAACGCTTTCAAAGCTGGCCGCAAACAAGGCATATCAGATTAAGGTTTACGCAATCAAAAAGACAGCGGGTATCACTGCGAAAGGTACTGTTTCAGCGGTTGTTAAAACCACAACAAAGGTTGCCGCACCAACAGGCCTCAAAGCATCAAAAACCGATAAGTCAAGTGTTACCTTGACATGGAAGAAAGTTTCAGGTGCAACAGGCTACATCGTATACAGAAACGGCAAGAAAGTTGCAACAATCACAAAGGGCTCAACCGTAACTTTCAAGGACACAGGACTCAAGAAA
>JAMPAE010000146.1 GCA_023667385.1 Ruminococcus sp. | reverse complement strand
TGGGAATAACAATGTCTGTTAAGCTTTCACAACTGCTGAATGTAGAGCCCTCTACCTCTGTTATCCTGTTTGAAAGTGTTGCCTTTTCAAGGCTGTAGCAATCACCAAACGCATTATTGCCTATACTTGTTACACTATCGGGAATTATGATGCTTTCAAGGCTTTCGCAACCGTCAAAAGATGAATTACCGATAGTTTTCACGCTTTCGGGAATTTCCACACTTGTTACATTATAGCAATCTCTAAGGAAACTGTTTCCAATGCTTGTTACACCGTCGTTTATAATCACACGTTTAATGCTTTCGTTGCCGTATGGATCACCGTCTTCATCTTCTGTTGCAAACGGTGACACTGTATAATTCGCCATGTCACCCTCGCCGCTGACTGTCAGAGTGCCCTCACTGTCGAGTGTCCATGTGACATTATCTCCCTGCGCTCCACAGGTTCCGCTGTCAACAATTTCCGCTGCGAATGCGCCGCAAAACGGTACGCATGAAAGCAGCATCATCACTGCCAGCACATATGCCAACAACTTTTTACAGGTTTTCTTCATTTTTTAATCAAATCCTCTCTGCCGTTTTTGCGGCATAATTTTTTTGAGAAACAAAAAAGAGTGCTGTTGAACATACACTCTTACGGTAAATTCTCACATTTGAATTATAAAAAGAAGAATTTGGTATCGCAATATGTGACAGAAAAAAAAAAAAAAAAAATGGCTTGTCACAGTTGACTTAGGATAAACGACAAATTAAAATAAATAAAAAAGGAAAAAAGGTAGTCGTCCAAATGTCAAATTATTTATCAAAAATTGAAAATGAAATTCCAAAATTTCCCAAATTATTCTCGGAAATTTTGAAAGAATATAACTTAACCACATATGGTCTTGCCGAAAAAAGCGGCGTTGACCGCACAATTCTTGCCAAAAGTCAAAAAGGAACAAGAATGCTTTCGGTTGACAATTTCAAAAAGATAATTAACGTAATGGATTTATCGCCGCAGGACGATGAGCTTCTGCGGTCTGCTTTCATTGAATATAGCTTCGGAACGGAAAGATACAAAACCTTTCACGCTCTGATTCCATATGCATCAAACAGTGTTTCAGGCGGCGAGGATACTTCATCAATTCACGTTTCGCTCAGCTTCAACGATGCAATTTTGAAGCTGGATTCAAAAAGCGATATTGCAAATGCACTGAAAAGTGTTATTGACGGCGAATTTCTTGATAAAGACAAAACCGGCAGAATCTACACAAACATTGATTTGTTCACGATGTATGACTTTTTGAAATCACACCCAAAAACAGAAAATCAGAGCATTGATTACAAACACATTTTTGAAATAAAAAAGGACAACAAATCAAATTCAGAAATTTTGTTCAGAACATTGAGCATTATGATGCTTGGCTATCCGGTTAATTACTTCACCGTTGAATCCTATCACACAGACAGTTCGGTGAACCTTTTCAGCTATTATATCATCACCGGAGATATTCTTCTTGTTGCCGACAGAGACCTGAAATCGGGCTATGCCATAAAAAATAAGCGCACGGCTGACATTTTTGCCGAAAGGTTCAACAAAGTGTTTGCTCACTCAATTCCGTTCATCGAAAATTCAGAGGACATCATGCTGCTCAAGGGCAATATGCTGACAAATTGCAGATCGAACTATGATTTTCATGCCAATTTCGGCGCTTTCGGAAACTGCGTTTTCTATATGGAAAAGGATATGTGGAGGCAAATTGCAAAGCCGACTGTACCCAACAGGGAATTTCTCATCGGCAACACATATGAATACTATCAGGCATATTACCAGCGCTTTGAAAAGCTGATTGCTGTGATGCCACGCTCTGAGCTGACAAATTTTGTGGATTACGGCATTGTGATGCTCATGCCGAAGGAATTTGCCGACCCTCTGACACCTGAAAACAGGCTGCGCATTCTGACTTCATTCAGAGAAGCAATTCTTTCCGGCAAGGAATCATTTTACCTCATCAAAGATAAGGTTCTCAATGAAAGCAAAACCAATCAAACCGAGCTGTTCTATTCAGAAAAAGGCGATTCAACACTTGTGTTTGAAAATGAAATTGCATCCAAACAAATGCACTTTCTCGGCAACAATGCCATGTTCATCAAAGAGAAAAACATCATCGAGGAATATAAGCTGTTTCTTGACCATCTGCTTATTTCCGGCGACTGCTATAGCCAGGAAGAATCAATGAAAGTGCTTGAAGAAGAAATTGACCGTTGTATTTTGCTTGGTCAGTAATTAAAAAAGCGAAAAATCACCTCCGAGAATTTTTCTCGGAGGTTTCGTTTTATATCGGCGATTTTCTGGTGGAGATGAGCGGGATCGAACCGCTGACCTTATGAATGCGAACCATACGCTCTCCCAACTGAGCTACACCCCCATTTTTGTTTATTATACTCCCAACACAAAACAAAATCAAGATGCTTTTCGCTTATAAATGCAAGCAAAAAGCCGCTGATACTCACAGCGGCTTTTTTTCAATTTCATATTATTACTCTTGTGCCCTCAGGGCGTTCCTTGCGCAAAATTGCACCCGCTTCAAGCGGTTGTTCACACTCAAAAGTGAATTTCATCAGCGGATGATTTGTGGCTTCAATTGCTTCGCCCGCTTCATTTTTGAGGTTCAGTGCATTGACAGCAAACGGCTTTTTGCCAACTTCCATCACTTCAAGCTCATCATCATTGAAAAAACGGTTTCGCTGAGTGCAGTGGGCAACACCGTTTTCCCATTTGTCAACAACTGCCATCACGTCCCATTCACGGTTGTAGCCGCCCTTATAGCTGATGTTTGCATCTTGCGACGGTGCACCAAAATAAAATCCTGTGCAATAATCACGATAGCTCACCTTGCGCACCTCATCAAGAATCCACTGTTCGGGCACGTAATCATCGCTCGGATTTGCAAGAAATCCGTCAATTGCCATGCGATATGCATTGGTGATGACCGAAACATAGTATTCTGATTTTGCCCTGCCCTCAATTTTGAAGCTGGTGATGCCTGCCTTAACAAGCTCCGGGATGTGCTCAATCATGCACATATCCTTTGAATTGAAAAGATATGTTCCGCCGTCGCTTTCATCAACCGGAAAATACACCCCGGGTCTGGTCTCCTCCATGAGATGATACTTCCAACGGCAAGGCTGTGCACAGTCTCCCCTGTTGGAGTCACGTCCAACAAGATAATTTGAAATCAGGCATCTGCCCGAAAATGAAACACACATCGCTCCGTGAACAAAACATTCGATGTCCATGTCAGATGGAATGTTTTTTCTGATTTCAGCAATTTCTTTCATCGAAAGCTCTCTTGCTGTTACTATGCGCTTGGCGCCCAGCTTATAAAATGCGTTTGATGCCGCATAATTGACGATTCCCGATTGTGTTGAGATGTGAATTTCAACATTCGGCGCATATTTTTTTGCGTATTCCAAAACGCCCATATCGGAAATTATCAATGCATCAACGCCACAGCTTTGTGCATTTTCAAGGAAAGACGGAAGAAGCGCAAGTTCTTCATTTCTTGGAAGTACATTGCAGGTCAGATAGAGCTTTACATCATTTTTATGGCAATGGTCAACTGCCTCTTTCAACTGCGTTTCCGTGAAATTCGAGGGTGCAGTGCGCATACCAAAGACAGTGCCGCCTATATAGACGGCATCTGCACCATATTTTACTGCTGCTTTAAGTCTTTCCATGTCCCCTGCCGGTGCAAGAAGCTCCGGCTTTTGAAAAATTTCAATCTTACTCATTCATCTTTTTTACCATGCGGATGAGATGTTCAGTTCAGGCAAAAGCCTGCCCGCATCATTGGCATAGTATCCTTCCGATTAGTTTTAGTTATCTTCATAGAAAACCTTTTCGGTGTTCCTCTTGTGCTCGGCGGCAGTCACAGCAAGATAGATTGTGCCGTTTTTGTCATGGCAGAAGAAATGATAATCTGTCTGGGCAGGATGAAGCGCAGCCTCAATTGCATCCATTCCGGGGTTACAGATTGCTCCCGGCGGCAAGCCTTCAATGCTATAGGTGTTATAAGAATCGAGGTAAACCGAATAGTAATAATCGGTGAACAGCTTATATTCCTTGAGCGAAGTGATATAATCCTGAGTGGAGTTCATCTGGAGATTAGGATAAGTTGACTGATTGGCAAGTCTGTTGTGCAAAACAGATGAAATGTTTGCCATCTGGCTCTTATCCTTGGCTTCACGCTGAATGATTGATGCAATTGTGATAATATCATCAACAGAGCGTCCAAGCTTTTTCGCATCTTCCTGAAATTCATTGTTCCATTTTGTTTGGAAATTGTTAAACAGCTTTTCCAAAACCGAGGTTGCATTTTCGTTAAGATAAAAATCATAGGTATCCGGGAAAAGATAGCCTTCAGTTTTGAGATAGCGGACTGAGCTTGAATTGATCTTCTCATAAAAATCAAATTGTTTGCCTGCAATGTCAAGGTTTGCATAAAGCTTTTCGGCTGTGCATACGCCGTATTTTTCAATCTTTTGGAAAATCTGCGCAATTGTCCAGCCTTCAGGGAACGTCAATCTGACGGTTTCTTTTGAGCCTGACGCAGATTCTCTCATGGATTCCAGCATTGCTTCAACGCCGCTGTTTGTTTCAAGGTAATACACACCGGGCTGATACTTTGTTTCAATATATTTGTTTTGAGATACACTGAAAGCACGGTCATAATGGCGGAATTTGCAAAACATCTTAACAAGGATTTTTTGTGAAATCAAGCCGTTGTCGGCAAGAGTATCAATTATATCGTCAAACTTATCGCCCTCATTGACAACAACAGAAACAGTTGTTCCGCTTTCCTTGTTGATTGCAAGAATGTCATTGATTGTTGAAAGCGCAATTGTTGAAACAGTTGTTGTGACAATTGCAATGAAAATCAGGCAGGCAAAAAATGTAATTGA
>JAMPAE010000145.1 GCA_023667385.1 Ruminococcus sp. | reverse complement strand
GCAAAGGAATGCGGGGTCAGCAAAATCCTGATTCTTGAAAGAGCCTCAACGCTCGGCGGTATTCTTGAACAGTGCATACACACCGGTTTCGGTCTTCATTATTTCGGCGAGGAGCTTTCCGGCCCTGAATACGCTTACCGCTTCATTCAGCAGGTGAAAGCGACCGACATTGACGTTAAGGTTGACACAATGGTAACCGACATCAAAACGGGCAACACAATTGTTGCAACAAACAAATCAGACGGCATTCTTGAAATCAGCGCAACTGCAATCATCCTTGCAATGGGCTGCCGTGAAAGACCGAGAGGTGCGCTCGACATTCCGGGCTCACGTGCTTCGGGAATTATGACTGCCGGTACCGCTCAGAAATATGTAAACATTGACGGCTATATGCCGGGCAGAAAAATTGTTATCCTCGGTTCGGGTGACATTGGACTCATCATGGCAAGAAGAATGACACTTGAGGGCGCAAAGGTTGAAATGGTTTGCGAGCTCATGCCTTATTCGGGCGGACTTCAGCGTAACATTGTTCAGTGCCTTGATGACATGGGTATTCCGCTCAAGCTCAGTTGCACAGTTGTTCAAACTCACGGCATTGAAAGGCTTGAAGGCGTCACAATTGCAAACGTTGACGAAAACCGCAAGCCGATTCCGGGAACAGAACAATTTGTTGAATGTGACACGCTCATGCTCTCGGTTGGTCTTATCCCCGAAAATGAGCTGACAAGAAATGCCGGTGTAATCATTGACCCAATCACAAACGGTGCAGTTGTTGATGAATACAGGCAAACAAGCCGACCGGGTATTTTTGCCTGCGGAAATGTTTTGCAGGTGCATGACCTTGTTGACTATGTTACGGCGGAAAGCCAGCTTGCAGGTGAGGGTGCGGCAAAATATATCCTTTCAAAAAGCAAGGCTAAGGGCAAAAATGCAAAATTTGTTTCGGTTAAGCCTGACGGCGGCGTGAGATATACCGTTCCGCAAACGATCAACTGCTCAACAGATAAGGATGTTAAGATTTATTTCAGGGTTAAGGATATTTACAAAAACGCAAAAGTTACTGCAAAATGCGGCGACAGGGTGCTTTATTCAAAGAAAAAGCCAAAGCTTGCTCCCGGCGAAATGGAAAACATCCTCATCAAGCTTGATGATATTCGTACACTTGACAAAAAAGAAATTGTTGTAAGCGTGGAGGTGTAAGCGATGATTAAAGAAATGATTTGCGTTTCGTGTCCGCTCGGCTGTCCGATAACGGTTGAACTTTCTGACAGCGGAGAAGTGCTGAAAGTAACAGGCAACACCTGCAAAAGAGGCGAGCAATATGCAATCAGCGAATGTACTAACCCCGTTAGGATGCTGACGTCAACAATCAAGGTCAACGGCGGTTCGCTGCCGGTGATTCCGGTTAAAACATCTGCACCGATACCGAAAGACATGATGTTTGATTGCATGAACGTCATCAACAATGAGGTTGTTGATGCCCCGATTAAAATGGGTGACGTGCTCATCAGCAATGTTTGTGACACAGGCGTTGACATTGTTGCAACAAACGAAGTTTAATTTTTCATCCGCATCAATTGCTTATGCTTTTGATGCGGTGCTTTTTTTGCTGTGAGTGGTTCAATCACTTGCCAAAACAAGAATTTTATGTTAGAATAAACCCATTGTTACATTGGATTATTGTACCTTTTGGATTTTGATAAAATGAGGTGATTTTTTTGGCAGTACCAAAAGAAAACATAAGAAACTTTTCGATTATTGCCCACATCGACCACGGTAAATCTACTCTGGCAGACAGATTGCTTGAGCTGACTGATTCGGTTGCTTCACGTGACATGACACAGCAGTTGCTTGATGACATGGACCTTGAACGTGAAAGAGGAATCACAATTAAGGCTCATGCGGTTAAGCTTAACTATAAGGCAAACAACGGTCAGGAATATGAGCTTAATTTGATTGACACTCCGGGTCACGTTGACTTTAACTATGAGGTTTCACGCTCACTTGCTGCTTGCGAGGGTGCAGTGCTCATCATTGACGCATCGCAGGGCATTGAGGCGCAGACCCTTGCCAACACTTACCTTGCGCTTGACCATGATTTGGAGCTTGTGCCTGTCATCAACAAAATTGACCTTCCTGCCGCCGACCCTGAGCGTGTTGCGGCTGAGGTCGAAGACATCATCGGACTTGATTGCTCGGTTGCACCAAGAGTTTCTGCAAAAACAGGCGAAAACGTCGGTCAGGTTCTTGAACGCATTGTTGCAGATATTCCTGCCCCGGAAGCTAACGACGATGCTCCGCTTCGTGCGCTGATTTTTGATTCGGTTTATGACAACTATAAGGGCGTCATTGTTTATGTCAGAGTCATGGAGGGTACCCTTAAAGCGGGCGAAACCATGAAGATGATGGCAACAGGTGCACAGTTTACCGTTGTTGAAGTTGGCTATATGAGGGCAACAAGTCTTGAGCCATGCGCTGAACTGACGGCAGGTGAGGTTGGCTATATCACGGCGTCAATTAAAACTGTTCGTGATGCAAAGGTCGGCGATACTGTCACCAAAATTGAAAGACCTGCTGAAGAACCGCTTCCGGGTTACCGCAAAGTGAATCCGATGGTGTTCTGCGGCGTGTATCCTGCCGATGGTGCGGACTATGAAGCATTGCGTGATGCGCTTGAAAAATTGCAGCTTAACGATGCTTCGCTTTCCTATGAGCCTGAAACATCAGGTGCACTCGGCTTTGGTTTCAGGTGCGGCTTCCTTGGACTTTTGCACCTTGAAATTATTCAGGAGAGACTTGAAAGAGAGTATAACCTTGATTTGGTTACCACCGTTCCGAGCGTTGTTTATAAAATTCACCTGCGTGACGGCTCTGTTGTTGAGGTGGATAATCCGACACATTACCCCGATCCTGCGGATATTGACTATTCAGAAGAACCGGTCACTAATGCGCACATCTATTCACCGCCTGATTACGTTGGTGCAATCATGGATTTGTGTCAGGACAGGCGTGGCATTTTCAAGGATATGACATACATCGCCTCCGACAGAGTTGACATACATTATGAGTTGCCGCTTAACGAAATTATCTATGACTTTTTTGATGTGCTTAAATCAAGAACAAGGGGCTATGCTTCGTTTGACTATGAAATTGCGGAGTATCGCCGCTCGAACCTGCAGAAAATTGACGTTCTGCTCAACGGAGACATCATTGATGCGCTCAGTTTCATCATACATTCAGACAAAGCAATGCCGAGGGCGAGAAAGATTGCCGAGCGCCTGAAAGAGCATATTCCAAGACAAATGTTCGAAATCCCGATTCAGATTGCAATCGGCAGCAAGGTCATTGCAAGGGAAACCATCCGAGCCATGAGAAAAGACGTTCTTGCAAAGTGCTACGGCGGCGATATTACCCGAAAGAAAAAGCTGCTTGAAAAGCAGAAAGAGGGTAAGAAACGTATGCGCCAGTTCGGCACGGTTGAAGTGCCGCAGGAAGCTTTCATGGCTGTGTTGAAGCTTGAGGATAACTAATTTTTGAAAGTGTATGAGAAATGAAAAAAGGACTTTATATTCACGTTCCGTTTTGTGCTTCAAAGTGTGATTACTGTGATTTTTATTCCTTTGTTCCGAATGAAAAAGAAACGGACAGCTATCTTACGGCTGTCCTTTCGTCTGTTGAAAAATGGGGCAAAAGAATCAGCGGCAGCTTTGACAGTATCTATTTCGGAGGAGGTACACCGTCATTTTTCGGCGGTGAAAAAATCAGCGCAATAATCAAAAAGATTTACGATTGCTTTGACATTGACCCTGACTGTGAAATCACCGTTGAATGCAACCCGTCATCGGTGAATGAAAAGTTGATGGCGGAGCTTGCAAAAGCAGGTGTTAACCGTGTTTCAATGGGCGTCCAGTCTGCCGTGAACAGCGAGCGCAGGCAGCTTGGCAGAAGATCAGACTGTGCACAGGCAGAGGCGGCAATTCAAATTGCAAAAAAGCACGGAATCACAAATATTTCGCTTGATTTGATGCTCGGCATACCGCTGCAAACCATGCGTTCTCTTGATGAAAGCATTGATTTCATCATCAAAAGCAAGGTTAGGCACATCAGCGCATATATGCTGAAAATTGAGGAGAACACTCCGCTTTATGCAAGGCAAAACACGCTTGATTTTCCCAATGAGGATTTGGTCTGCGATATGTATTATCGCACAATTGAGCGGCTGAAAAACGCAGGCTTCATTCAATATGAAATCTCAAATTTTGCTCTTCCCGGATATGAAAGCAGGCACAATCTGAAATATTGGAACTGTGAGGAGTATCTCGGAATCGGCCCGGCGGCGCATTCATTCATTGACGGCAAGCGCTTTTGCTATAAGCGTGACATCCGCTCTTTCATGAACGGCGATGTGCCTGATTTTGACGGCAGCGGCGGAGATGAAGAAGAATACGTTATGCTCAGACTGCGGCTGAAAAAGGGTCTTGTGAGCAGCGAATATGCTGAAAGGTTTGGCAAAAGTATCCCTGACGAATATTTCAGCCGTGCAAAAAAACTGCAAAAGCTCGGCTTAGTTGATGTGACAAATGACAGCATCAGCCTGACGGAAAAAGGCTTTCTGCTTTCAAACAGTGTGATATGTGATATTTTAAATTAAAGATTAGGAGATAGCATCATGATAGATTTTACAAAAATAAAAGAGGTTGCAATTGAGCAATTTAACGGTGGAGTCGGTGTCACAAAGGCTAATATGTTTATGGATAAGAACATGAAGATTATGATTTCAACGCTTGAAAAAGATTGCTCAATCGGCAAGCACATTCACAGCACGAGCAGCGAGGTTATTTATGTTTTAAGCGGCAGTGCCAGAGTAATTTTGAACGGCGAAGAAGAAATCATCAAGGCGGGTCAGTGCCATTACTGCCCAAAAGGAAGCACACATGAAATTC
>JAMPAE010000144.1 GCA_023667385.1 Ruminococcus sp. | reverse complement strand
AAATCAGTCAGGGGCTATGTATCGGAGCAAAAGCTCCGTTTCTCATTTGAACATATACTGCACATCGTCAAGCATATTTCCCATTGCCTTGATTGCCTTTGACGCCTTTTTCTTATAGGCCTTTTTCATTGATGAGCCTGTCATGGCTCCCTTCAAAAATGCTGTTGCACCGCCAACTGCCATGCCGATGCTGATGCCTGTCATTACGCCTTTCATTTTCATGAGTGTTCGCCTCCGTGTTTTATATTAAACTCTGATTCTGATGTTGGGACGAATCAGAATTTTTTACTTTTTGTGCCGACACATTTGCTTGCCGTGACATTTTTATTTTGTCCTGCAATGAGCGTTATACGTTTGGGAAATACTGGTAATATGTTTTGATTTAATATTATAAAATAAAATTGCTACAAATTGACGATTCAGAAACAAAAAATCTCACGTTGGGGTATCATTGTAGAAGAAGTTTTAAAGATGGGAGCTGAAAGAATGCCACAGTTAAACATTGTTCTTGTTGAACCGCAGATTCCGCAGAACACGGGCAACATTGCAAGAACCTGTGCCGCAACAGGTGCAAAGCTTCACCTTGTTGAACCGATGGGCTTCAGAGTTGATGACAAAAAATTGAAAAGGGCAGGGCTTGATTATTGGTATCTGCTTGATATTACATATTATGAATCGCTCAGTGATTTTTTTGAGAAAAACAAAGACGGGAAGTTTTTCTTTTTCACAACAAAGGGCAGGCACATTCATTCGGATGTGGTATATCCTGACAATGCGTTTTTGGTTTTCGGCAGGGAAGATGCAGGCTTGCCTGAGGCTTTGCTCAAAGCTAACGATGAAACCTGCGTGCGTTTACCGATGCGTGACGAAGCAAGAAGCCTGAACCTTTCCAACACGGTTGCAATCGGCGTTTATGAAGTGCTTCGCCAGTGGAATTACCCAAAGCTTAAATGGGAGGGTCAGCTCACAAAGTATAACTGGGATGATTAATCCGTAACATATTGAAAGATGATGATTTTTGTGATACAATGATTTCAATATATAGGATGAAGCGGAGGGAAAGCAATGAAGCGTGAAAAAGGCGTTATAAACATCTGCTCTGTTGCGGCGGCGCTGAACTTGCTGCTGTTTTTCGTGAAGCTTTATGTCAGCCTGTCAACAAACAGCATCAGCATTTTCTCCGATGCAATCAATAACATGGCAGACAGCCTTTCGTGCATCGTTTCTGTTGTTTGCATGGTGGTTTCAATCCGTCTTGCAAAAAAAGGCACTGCTTACCTTTGCGGAAAAATTGAGCAGCTTTTGTCGCTCGGTCTTGCGGTGATAGTTGCTGTTGTTGGATGCAGCTTTGCTTATTCATCACTTGAAAGGTTCATGTATCCCACACCGATTTGGTTTACAATGAAATATTTTTCAATGATTGCAATGACGGCTGCCGTGAAGCTGATTATGTTCTTTGTGTTTCGGTTTGAGGCGAAAAAGAACAATTCAGCCGTCATCAAAGTCATGCAGGCAGACAGCCTGATGGATTTTTTTGTGACAACGGTCACCCTTGTTTCATTTGCGGCGGCACAATATACTGATTTCATGATTGATGCATTTGCAGGGCTTATCATCAGCGTGATCATCATCGTTTCAGCAATCAGGCTGATTAAGGCGAACCTTTTCGGCGTCATCAATTTTGTGCCTGAAAGTTTGCGTGAAGCGGTTGAGCAAGCAGCATTTTCAATGAACGGCTGCGAAATCAGAAGAATTACCTATTCAGTTGAAAGTGAGCGTGAAACCATTGCCTATGTTTCGGCCGAGTTTGGCAATGACATGAATGCGGAGCAAATGAAAAATGAGGTTGATTCATTAAAAAAATCCTGCGAGGATGCAGGCGTAAATGTGCAAGTAATCATCAATTAATGATGATGAAAGGAATATAAATTAACAGAAGAAAACAGAAAGGAGATGCGGTATCACCGCACGAACATTATGAGCAAAGAAGAAAAAACCACAGTTGAAACTTCGGCAAAACCGAAGAAAAAAAGAGGCAAAACAGTCCTCAAAGTCTTCATCGGCATCTTTTGTGTGATTGTTGCATTTGTTGCAGTGACAACTCTTATAACAATTTTCGGCAACATGGCAACCATGAACAAGGCCAAATCATTTGAACCTGTTGTGAAAGAGGATGTTATCGTGCCCGAAAAGGACGCAGACGGCAACTGGACTTTCACAACCGATAAGCAGCTTAAAGTGCTTCAGCTCACCGACGTACACATCGGCGGCGGTTGGATGTGCCTGAAAAAAGACAGCATGGCAATCAACGCAGTTGCAGCCATGGTAACCGCTGAAAAGCCCGACCTTGTTATTGTCACCGGTGACGTTTCCTATCCTGTACCGTTCCAGGCAGGTACTTTCAACAACAAATCATCTGCAAAGATTTTTGCTGCATTGATGGAACAGCTCGGCGTTTATTGGACAATGGCAATGGGCAACCACGACACAGAAGCCTACAGCTATTACACCCGTGAGCAAATCGGCGATTACTATGAAAACAGCGGCTTCAAATATTGCTTGTTCCGGCAGGGTCCGGAAGATGTTGACGGCGCAGGCAATCAGGTTATCAACGTGAAAAACTCCGACGGTATCATCACGCAGACACTTTTCACATTTGACAGCCATTCATATATCGACGGCGACTATTTCGGCATCATGTGGAAATATGACAACATCCATGAAAATCAGATTAAATGGTATTCCGATACGCTTGATAAGCTCAATGAGGAAAACAACAAAATCTATAAAGAAAAGAAGATTGATGAAAAATCAGACATCAAATCGCTTGCTTTCTTCCACATTCCAATGAGCGAGCAGAAAACCGCATGGAATGAATACGTTGCAAACGGCTATAAAGACACTGAGGACGCAAAGCTTGTTTACGGTGCTGTCGGTGAATCGGGCGAAGGAATTTACTGCGGTATTCATGAAGATGAGCTTTTTGAAACAATGCTTGAAAAGGGCAGCACAAAGGGCGTATTCTTCGGACATGACCATTACAACAACATTTCAATGGACTATAAGGGCATTCGCCTTACATACGGCATGAGCGTTGACTATCTTGCATATCCCGGAATTTATAAAATCGGCGCACAGAGAGGCTGCACAGTCATTGAAGTTAACCCGGACGGAAGCTTTAATTGCACGCCTGAAAACTACTATCAGGATAAGTATGTTTCTCTTTATGACAAAGAAGATGTTGACATGAACAAACCGGCATATACTAAAGAAATGACAGGGGTAACAAATGAACAGCAGTGAGATTGAAAAGAAATACAGAACCTATATAAAATCCGCTCAGGGCGCAATGGCGATGGCGCTTGTTCTGACGCTGGTTTATATTGTCAGGGCTGTCATTTCGGGCAATCTGAACTTCTGGTTCTCCGCCTATGTTGTTGAATTTTTGATTAAAAGTGCAGGCTTTTTCCCGCCTTATGAAGCTGCGATTTCTCAGCCGATTGCAATTGTTTTGATGGCGATGTTCATTGCAGTGCTGGCAGTTGCGGTTGTGCTTTCGCAAAAAAACGGGAAGTGGCTTTATGCGTGCCTTGTGCTTTACGGTATCGACACAGTGTTCCTGCTGTGGGGCGATTTTTCAAACCACTTTGCCCCGTTTGTTCAGGAGCAATGGATTGACATCATCGTTCATGCATTCATTTTGCTGTTCACCGTTGTTGGCATAGTCGGCTGCAAAGGGCTTGCAAAAATGGATTTGAGCATGACGGAAGAACAGGAATAAGATAAAGGGGCTTGTACGTTTGCTAACGCCACATAAGGAAGTAATTTGAAAATAACAATCAAACATTAACTTTTTGGGCATAGCAAAGGCAAAGCCAGTGTGGAAGGCAGAAATGCTTTTCACGCTGGCTTTCTTTATACAAAAATTCAAATCGCACATTCGCAAAGAAGAATTTTCTTTGCTATAATGTAGGCAAAGGAGGTCAAGCGATATGGGAAATCAAAAATACTACATAGCGATTGACGAATATGAACGGAGAATTATCATAAACAGCCTGAACAATCTTAGAAACAGACTGATTGCAGAGGGCAGATACACCGATGCGGTTGATGATGTTCTTGTCAAAGTCATAAATGCGCCGATTAAGAAATTCAAAGTCAGGACTACGGAGGTTTAGATTATGGGAAAAACAATATTTGAAGAAATGGGGGGCACTTATAAGCAGGTAGGAGATTATCTTATCTCTGATTTGAAACTGACCGAAGAAGAAACACAGCCTATCGGCATTTGGGGACAGCGGCATAAACGCTACTTGAAAGAGCATAAAAGAGCGACTTATGCAACGCTGCTGACAAGAGGAAATTTGAATAGTTATCTTTCCGATATTGACCAACAAGCGGAAGATATGTTTTCTCGGTTGGTAAAAGACTTTACCGAAAAGGAAAATGTAACGGAAAAGCTAAAAACAGAAAATCAAATGCTGTGGGTACAGCGTATGAACATTATCCGTAATCGTACAACGGAAGTTGTAAACGCAGATTTAATTTGTGCATAAAAATTACGCCGAGTGTAGCTCTGAAAATGAGTTACACTCGGCGTTTTTTTGATTTTTTAGTACTTAGTCCAAAAAAATATGGATTGTTGCTAAAAAACTGTTGCCTTATAGTCCGTTTGCTTGTATAATATAAATTGAATTATTGTAATATCGGATAGCTTTATCGGTAGGGAGAGCGTTATGATTACTGAAAAGGTTGGTAATAGAATTAGAGAACTGCGTAATGAAACGGGTTTAAGCCAAGAGAAATTTGCGTTAAAAATTGGTATGGACCGCACTTATTTTGCAAGTGTTGAACTTGGCAAACGCAATATAGCTTTAAAAAACATTGAGAAAATTGCAAACGGATTAGGTGTAACCTTATCCGAACTTTTTGAAGGATTTTAACTTTTTA
>JAMPAE010000143.1 GCA_023667385.1 Ruminococcus sp. | reverse complement strand
GCTTGACGCAAAACATCAACAACAGCACTTTCAATCATTCCGATTCCACTGTTGGTATACGGGATTTTAGGCTGTGCATTGAGCAACTGCTGGATTGCATTTGCAATGTTCTTAATCAGCCAATCCTTGCAATCAAGAATATCAATAAAGTCACCGTTAGACAAAACACCGTCTGTGGTAACAATATCGCCCGACTTTTCGACAATAGTAATCACATGAGCCTTATCAAGAATTGTTTCGTCAGAAGTTGAAAGGGTAAGCGGTTCAACCGCAGAAATAATCTGATTTTTGTATGTGATTGAGCCAACTTCTTTGCCTGCCGTAGCACCCACAATAGCAGCAGCCAGTGAAATATCCTTAGTTTCATTCTGCGGATAATAGCACAGCACCGTTCTGTTGTAGCGGCTCAACGGATAATTTGCAGTACCTTGTGTTGTTTCTTCATCTTCTGAACCATCTGCAACTGCTGATGTTGATTCATCAGCAATCTCGCTGAGGCTTTCAATGTCCGCAAAATATACCTTATCGGTTGCTTCGATATATGCGGCAATTTCTGCAATTGTACTTTCATCTTCTGCATTTGCAGTTGTGCAAATGAGTTGACGCCAATCGTTGCCGATAATGGCTGAAAGTGCGTCACACGCATTTGACGTATAGCCGTATACAGCAATCTTTTCAGGTGCGTCATCCTGTGCAAAAATCAACTCGGCGGCTGAATAAACAGGTGTTGATTTCTCAAATCCTGCTGCTTCAACTTCTTCAAGTGATGCACATTCTTTATACGGCACCTGTGTAGCTGTTTTTGCGATAATAAGTGGATAGCCATCGCCGATAGAGCGAGCAGCCTGCTTAATATCAATAACTACTTTGACATCTGTCATAAATTATCACTCCTACTTAATAAATTCAATATATTCAATTGTTTCTTGTGACTCCATCTGTTCTGCTTCGATGTCCTGCATTACCGAAAATTGAACGTCAAAGCCACGTTTGTATTCATAGTCGATTGAAATTAAATCATCTCTGTTGCTGACGTTCAAAATTCTCTCGACATGAATATCGTTATCAGAAAGATACAACCTGCCTGTTGCATCAAACCACTTGAACGCATCAAGCAATACTGCATCTGCTTGTTCCTGGTCATCCGAATGAACTGTGAAACTGAGAATCTGCGACATTTGGCGATGCAATGAACCGTCAGACTCTTCGCTCCAGCCTTTGGCATTAGATAAAATCGGTGTTGTACTTATGTATGATATATACGGAAATGGTGGCAATTTAGGTGCTGTTTGATTCCCTCTGACAACCTTACACTTGTACTTTTTTAATGCCCTTTCAAGTCCACCAACTAAGCAAGTTTCGATAGTTCTTGTCATCAAACACACCTACCCATTTCAAATTATATAAATAAGCATCACAATAATCGGAATAATCAGTGCTTTGCTCAATGCTGTATACCTGATTTTTATATACAACCCTGACACGAGATAAATCATCTGCCAAAGGCTTTATTGTATATAAATCACGATCGCTTTGATTGTAAGTTCCACCCATTGAATACATTCTACGGCTTGACATCGGAACAATAGCACCGCAACGCTTTTCCAATATTGGCTCACCGTCAATGTATTTGCCATGGTCGTATCTGCCTTCGGTCAACTTGATGATGTGAAAATCAACATGAAAATCACTGATTAATTTTTTAAAATCAAATATCTTGCCCATGTCATTCCACCTCACTGATTATTCCTTCAATCATATCACCGGTCTGTACCAACGGATTTGTTTTGCCTTTATTCGCCACAACGGTCATTGAACTTTTAGGCGGTTCTTTCAAATCTCTTGCATATTTTTTGACGCTGTCTCTCAGACTCTCGCCGATGATTTTCAATGCATTTTCAGCAGAAAAATTGTCATAACCGAGAACGAGCAAGCCTTGCTTGACAGCGTCTTGTTTGTTTTCATCAAAACCCGAACGAAGAAAAGAACGTTCGGGTATATTGACACTTTTCGTAAGCCAAAAAAGACATTCAAACCTTTTCTTTGTTACATCTCTTGCAAGGAATTTTTCACCGCTTTTAGCTTCATATACCCATAGGTCGGAAAAATCCGATGCACGCTTACCGAATGATTTCGGACTGCATGGAATGGTTAAATACTGCTTATGTGGTTTAATCACACAGCCGAACTCGTGAATACCTGCTAACCATGCGTGTTCACCCGTAACGCCTACTTTAACTTTACGGCCGTCAAGGGCTTTGAACTCTTTCATCATGTTCGGCAGTTCGTTTTTAACCGTCTTGACTTTAACACCCATATAGCCGTCACCATTTCCTTTTCATAGGTATAAACTGAAAACTGCTTTTTAAATACTTGCCGAGCAATCCACGTGCAAGGTTCTCAATAATATCGTCAATATTTCCGTTGTTAAATGACTGTGACATTCCCGACAAACTCTGGCTTGAAACAGAAAAATCACGTTTCATTGCTTCAACGTATTTTTGAACAAAGAGTTTTGCACAAAAAGGAAGTGCAGATACATTCTGCACTTCCAACGTGGTATTATCAGCAATATATTCAATAGCACTTTCATAATAAACAATGTCCGGGCTGTTGGTGCTGACGTTAAAAACTCTCAGGTCATCATTTTCCATCTTTCTTTGGCCCTTTTTTGTTTTTATTACCTTCGCCGGATGTTTCAACATCTTCTTCAGCTTTGAGTTCAATTTCGGTATTTGCAGGATAGATTTGACCGTTGATTTTAACTGCGTATGGATATTTCATAAAAGCACCTCCGAATTAAGCTACTTCAATGAAATAGCACTCATCCATTCTTTCAAATGACGGAAGTACAATTTCAGAAGCCGTTACCTTGGTGTTTACGGGGTCGGTTGTTTCTGTTACTGTGATAGCAACACCTGTGTTAACGATTGAAACATCTGCTGTTTTGCTGCCCATGAGTTTTCTTTCCTCAGGTGTAGTGCCGAACCATGTGTCGCCGAGTGCACCCTCCGGGAAGAGCATAACGCCGTCATCAGCATAGAACTGACGTTCTTTGCCGCTTTCATCCTTGAACTTCTTTGTATAAATTACAATCTTAATGTCAAGTTCTTCCTCAACAAAAGCCTTAACTTTCTTTGTGGTGTAATTGACATTTGCTGTCACATTCTGTGCAAGAATGGCCGACTGAACTTTCTTTGAGTTCTTGATGTACTTGAAAGTTTTCTTTGTCATAAGAGCATATGCAGGCTTTGTTCCTGTTGCTGTGTCCTGCATATCAATAGCATCTTCCAAATCCTTAAGCGGGTCGCAGGTTTCAGCTGCGCTCCATTTATCGGTTGCCGATTCAATCTTCAGATAATGCTTTTCTTTCCATGAACCATCCGGGTCATAGTTGAATGTGTAATTGACATTGTTAGCAATAACAGAAATGCCAACCTTGCCGCCCATCGGTGCGAGAAGCTGCATTCTCATTCTTTCGGGAACAACCTCTGCACCCTCAACAAGAGTTCTTGTGTCGTCAAAAATGTGGTCAAGAACCTGCTGAGCATACGGGTCATTGCTGTCCTGAACTCGCATAATTTCCTGCTCGTCAGCCTCTTTTACAAGCATTGATTCACGGAAGAACGGCATCTCAGTTTCACTGAATTTAATGCCGATTCTGTCACGGAATGTTGATTTTGAATCAAAAGTTGACGGAGCAAGTGAAACAGCAAGACCTTTGTTGCCTTTAATCCATTTAAGGTCAAGACCTTGCTTTTTCTTTGCAGGGAAAAGACCTGCGCCGAGATACGGAATCTTGTTGCTTGCAACTTCTGTGTAGTTGCTTGCAATGGCTTCCGCTGTAAATACTTCATGAAGAATCATTTTTCTTACCTCCTGTTAAATAAATGAAATCTGCTTGAGGTCAACGGATTCAGCAGGCTTTGCAGGGAGTTTTTCTTCTTTGATGAAGCCGTGAATAACCATTGTACCGTTTGGATTTTCTTCAATGTTTACTGCTGAAAGCAAAACGCCTTTTGCAGTTGCATCATTTGCAGGAATAATCGTACCTGCCGGGATAACACCATCAGTTGCGAGTGCTGCAAGGTCTGAACAGTCATACGGAACTGCAACATAATGGTCGTTAGCCAGAATTTCTTTTGAATTAACAAAAGATGTGTTTTTGAATTTCATTTTTCATCACCTCAAATATAGTGTTTTAATGTGTCGCTTGCAGCTTTATCAGCTGCGGCAGTTCTCTTGCCGAGTTCTGCACCGATAGAAGTTTCTTGCTCTTTTGAGCCGTTAGTGCCCTTTCCGGGCTGTCTGCCGTTTGCCTTGAATGTTTCATTAACCTTTGACTTAACAAGCTGATTCACAACCGTTTCAAGAGCCTTTACGTTGGTCTTGATTTTATCCTGAGTGTCAGCCATAACCAGGTCAACAATCTGATTCATCAAATCGCCTTTAACGCCGAGTTCAAGGTTATTGACTGTTTCAAGGGCAAAATAACGGTTTTCCCTCTCGGTCAATTCTGCTTGTTTCTGTTCAAGTTCAAGCTGTTTCTGCTTTGCCTGCTGTTCCTGCTGTTTGATTTCATACTGCTTGGCTTCATCTTCGGTCATTTTTGACTTTCTGAAGTCGTCAAGTTCCTTTTGAATCGCAGCAAGCTTCTTTTCATATTCCTGCTTCAACTTCTCAGAATCGCCGTTACCGTTCGGATTGCCGTTAGGCTGTTGTGATGAACCGGTTTCGTTGCCGTTTGGCTGCTGTTCACCTGTTTCGGTTGTTTCAACATTCTGATTGCTTTCGTCCATAAACCTGTCCTTTCCGAGTTCGCCTTGTTCCTTGCAAAGCAACTCTATTTTTATTTAAAGAGTTTGTGCCCTGCCGATTAACCCTTTATAAGGCTCTCAACAAGGCACAAAACACTTTATTAAATTGTTGCCGCCTGTGGGATTTGCACTCACAT